>JBMZST010000276.1:0-2670 GCA_049623265.1 Porticoccaceae bacterium | reverse complement strand
CAGAATTTGAAAACAACATTAAATACCACACTATGGTTAACCGCTCGGTCGAGCAGTTTATTAGCGGCTTCCGTTACGACGCTCACCCCATGGCCATGCTCTGCGGCGTGGTCGGTGCAATGTCATCGTTCTACCATGACTCGCTGGATATCACCAACGAGAAGCATCGCAAGATTTCGGCCCATCGCCTGATCGCCAAAATCCCGACCATTGCCGCCATGTGCCACAAACACTTTACCGGCCAGCCCTTTATCTATCCGGACAACAGCCTGAGCTACTCAGAAAACTTCTTGCATATGATGTTTGGCACCCCCTGCGAGCCCTATAAAGTAGAGCCAGCTATTGCCCGGGCCATGGACCGCATCTTCCTGCTGCACGCCGACCACGAGCAAAACGCCTCTACCTCCACCGTGCGACTGGCAGGCTCCACAGGCGCCAACCCGTTCTCCTGTATTGCTGCAGGTATTGCAGCCCTCTGGGGACCGGCTCATGGCGGTGCTAACGAAGCCGTGTTGGATATGCTGGAAGAAATTGGTCACGAAGACAATATCGATGAGTTTATCGCCAAGGCCAAAGACAAAAACGACCCTTTCCGCCTGATGGGCTTTGGTCACCGCGTGTACAAAAACTATGACCCCCGCGCCACAGTAATGCGTGAAAGCTGTGACGAGGTGCTGGAAGTACTGGGCTTGGAAAATGACCCGCTGTTCCGCCTGGCCAAGAAGCTGGAGAAAATTGCTCTGGAAGACGAGTACTTTGTGTCCAAGAAGCTCTACCCCAACGTAGACTTCTACTCGGGTATTATCCTTAAGGCACTGGGTATCCCCGTTGAGATGTTTACCGTAATCTTTGCCACAGGCCGCACCGTGGGCTGGATTTCCCACTGGAACGAAATGATCACTCACCCCTACCGTATTGGTCGTCCTCGCCAGCTTTACACAGGCTCGGATGTACGCGACTACACGCCGGTAGAGGATCGATAAATCTGATCCAGCGTTAATCGCAGTGACAATAAAAAAGGCAGCCACAGCTGCCTTTTTTATTGCCTATTTTATTGCCTCAACAATTTAGCCTCTAACCCTGGGTTTCAGCCACCCATTCGTCCACCAGGTCTTCCAGCACATTGAGCGGCACAGCGCCATTGCTCAACACCACCTCGTGATAACCGCGAATATCAAACTTATCACCGAGCGCGGCGCGGGCTTTTTCCCGCAGTTCCAGCAATTTAATCATGCCAATCTTGTAGGCGGTGGCCTGTCCCGGCATCACCATATAGCGCTCAATCGCCTTGATATTAGCCGCCTGATCACTGGCTGTATTGGCACTCAGATAGGCTATGGCTTCTTCCCTGGTCCAGCGCTTGTAATGCAGCCCCGTATCCACCACTAGGCGACAGGCGCGCCACAGCTCCATACTCAGGCGGCCAAAGTCCGAGTAAGGGTCGGCATAGAGACCCATCTCTTTGGGAATATATTCAGAATACAGGCCCCAGCCTTCTGAATAGGCGGTATAGCCACCGTAACGACGAAACATAGGCAGCCCGGTCTGCTCCTGGGAGATAGACCCCTGCATATGGTGCCCGGGAATACCCTCGTGATAGGCCAGCGCCTCAAGATCATAGCTACGCATATCTTTCATATTACTGAGATTGGCATAGTAGGTGCCCGGGCGAGAGCCATCGGGCGCAGCGCGCTGATAAAAGGCGCGACCGGCAGATTTCTCGCGAAAAGCCTCTACGGCTTTAACAATTAAAGGCGCCTTGGGCTTGGTGTAGAACAGCTCATCTAACCGCGTGGCCATATCATCAATCACCGCCTTGGCGTCGGCCAGATAAGCGGCTTTGCCCTCGGGGCTGTCACCGTAATCAAACTGATCGTCAGTGCGCATAAACTCAAAGAATGCCTGCAGATCACCCTCAAAACCCACCGTCTGCATAATCTCGCGCATTTCAGCCTGAATACGCGCCACTTCGCTAAGCCCCAGATTATGAATCTGCTCCGCTGTCAGATCGGTAGTGGTAATGCGCTTAAGACGATTATTGTAATAGGCCTCACCGTTGGGCAGTCGCCATACCCCGTAGTTGCCTCCGGCGCGCTCGCCTAGATCCTCCAACACCGCAATCAGCTTGCGATAAGCCGGCGCCATCTGCTGTTGCAGCGCCTGATCCAGCTGGGCTATCAGCTCGGCTTTGACGTCGTCAGCCAAATCCAGATCAGCGATCTTGCTTTTAAAGTCGGTCATTAGCGGGTTTTCTTGGCCCGAGTTATCGTCGATACCGACAATAATATTTTTACTGTCGCGAATACTGTGGGAGAAGGCAAATTGCGGCGCTAACACGCCCTTATCGGCGCGGATATTTAAATCCACAATCACATCAGCCAGTAGCTGCGACGTGCCATTGACCCGAGCGATATAGGCCTGAGCCTCTTCCAAATTGGCAATCAGATGCTGATTAATCAAAAAACTGGGAATTCCCGCATGCATACCGCGCATCTGGTTGACCGGGTATCTGTGGTAGCGCCACTGCCTATCGTCCAGGCTATTTTGCAGCCTCTGTTTATACAGCGTTAGGCTAAGACCAGAGCTTTTATCCAGCTGACCGGGGTCCATGGCTTGCAGCTGCTGCAACTGGTTTTCGCTGCGGGCAACCCATCTGTCATAGGCTTCCTG
>JBMZST010000275.1:0-2674 GCA_049623265.1 Porticoccaceae bacterium | reverse complement strand
GGCCGGCCAGATGCTAGCTGATCTGGGTGCGGAGGTTATAAAAATCGAGCGCCCCAATCAGGGGGATGACACCCGTCACTGGGGCCCTCCCTATCTGCAGGATAAGGATGGAAACCCTACCACCGATGCGGCCTATTTCTTTTGTACTAACCGTGGCAAACAGTCAATTACCCTGGATATTACCCAGCCCGAAGGGCAGGAGATTATTCGTCAATTGGCGCTCCAGTGCGATGTGCTAATCGAAAACTACAAGGTCGATGGACTGAAAAAGTACGGTCTCGACTACCACAGCCTAACCAATATCAATCCCCGCCTGATCTACTGTTCAATCACTGGCTTTGGTCAGACCGGCCCCTATGCCGAGCGCCCCGGCTATGACTTTTTAATTCAGGGCATGGGGGGGCTAATGAGTATTACCGGCGAACCTGACTCTGAGAATGGGGGCCCGGTTAAAGTGGGGGTTGCAGTGACCGACCTATTTACCGGCCTCTATGCCGCCAATGCCATTCAGGGTGCGCTGCTGGAGCGCCATCAATCCGGTTTGGGGCAGTATATAGATCTGGCCTTACTGGATGTGCAGACGGCGGTGCTGGCTAATCAGGCCAGCAACTACCTTATAGGTGGGTCTGTGCCCGGGCGCCTGGGTAATGCCCATCCCAATATTGTGCCCTATCAGGCCTTTGCCACCAGCGATGGCCATATTATTTTAGCGGTGGGCAATGACAGTCAGTTTGAGCGCCTCTGCGCTGTGCTACAACACCCGGAATGGGCAACCCACAGTGATTACGCCAGCAATTCAGCGCGGGTAAAAAATCGCCGGCAGCTCTGCAGCGAGATTGGCCGCTGTCTGGTCCAGAGAAGCAGCGAGGAGTGGCTGCAGTTGCTAGAGCAGCAGGCAGTGCCCTGTGGCCCAATCAATACCATCGACCAGGTTTTCCAAGACCCCCAGATTCTTGCGCGCAATATGCTAGTCAGCCTGGAGGATGAACGCGCCGGCAAGGTGCAGCTGGTGGGTAATCCAATTAACTATAGTCGCACAGCTATCGAGTATGCAGTGCCACCTCCATCCCTTGGAGATGACACTGCCGATGTACTTGGGGAGTACCTCAAGTACACAGAGTTACAAATCGAAACTCTGCGCAATAAGTCAGTTATTTAGTTCTCTGCTGAGCGATCCACTGGTCAATGGTTGACTCCAGAATAGCCAGGGGCATAGCACCATTGGACAATACCGCATCATGGAACAGTCGACTATCAAACTGCTGGCCCAGAGCGAGCTCTGCCTTGGCACGCATTGCCAAAATCGCCTGCTGCCCCACTTTGTAAGAGGTAGCCTGGCCAGGCCAGACGACATAGCGTTCAATTTCGCGAGTGACCTCATCCTGGGTGAGCCCAGTTTTTAGTCTCATATAATCAATGGCTTTTTCCCGACTCCAGCGCTTGGCGTGCATACCTGTGTCCACTACCAGGCGCACAGCACGAAACATCTCGTCCTGTAGGCGGCCCAGATTGCCCAGAGGGTCATCGTCGTAGACACCCATATCGGTAAAGGCAATACGCTCCGCATACAGAGCCCAGCCCTCGGTGTAGGCACTAAATGGGCTCAGCTTTCGCAGCAATGGAACATCTTCAATCAGCTGCGCCGCAGAAATTTGAAAATGATGGCCTGGTGCCCCCTCGTGATACATAAAAGTCGGCAGCTTCCAGCGTGGATTGTCTCTGGTATCTTTCTGGTTGATATAAAAACGTCCTGGTGTAGAGCCATCCAGTGCCGGTGGCTGATAATAGCCTCCAGGGGAAGAGTCCTGAGCATATACAGGTACCCGCAGTATTTCCAAAGGCTGTGGGGGAATGGTGACAAAGTGCTGGTCGGCCATAGCCATTAGCTGATCATTCACCTGATTTAAGTAGGCAATCTGTTCGGCGCGGCCCTCATCTGTGTTGGGAAAGTTTTGCTCCGGCAGCGCCATAAGCGTCTGTATTCGCTCAAATAGACTGCCTTCAGTCATACCCAGACCAGTCAAAATTTCATCCATTTCAAGCTCAATACGAGCCACCTCGGAAACACCTAACTGGTGTACCTCATCGGCGCTCATATCAGTGGTCGTGTTGGATTTCAGTGCATTATTGTAAATTGCCTCACCCTGGGGCAGACGCCAGATACCGGCATCATGATTGGTCTCAGCCAAAAGGGTTTCAAACAGGGCGATCATCTCTAGATACTGGGGAATAATCTGATTGTCGACAATATCTATCGCCTGCTCACTGAGCAGCTGTTTGCGCTCTGGGCTGATATTGTCCAGTTTCTCCAGCTTGGCCGGCAGCGTAGCAATCAGTGCGTTGTCATTGCCCGAGGCTCCGGAAAAAGCGCGCATACCCACCAGTGTTTTTTCAATAATAAAATCCGGTGGCACGGTGCCATTGTCCCTAGCGTCCATCACCCGCACTTTGACTTCCCCTATCACTCGGACAAATTCCTGTAATCGCGAGACATAGCGGGACAGACTTTTATCATCGACAATTTGGTGCTGGTCGGTCAAAAACTGCGGCAAGTTCACCATGGGTCCGGACAGCTGATTCACCATATAGCCGCCATAGGGGTGTTCAGAGGAGCGGATTAAATCGTCAAAAAACCAGGCCGCTATTTGCCAACTGAGCAGCTCCTGACCCTCAA
>JBMZST010000274.1:0-2683 GCA_049623265.1 Porticoccaceae bacterium | reverse complement strand
ATAATCCCATTACCCTGGAGGGTGAGGCCCCCAGAGAAGGGCGTATGATTATCTTCAGTTTTCCCTCAGAGGACATAGCCAATGCCTGGTGGGCCGATGCCCAGTATCAGGCGTTGAGTGAATTTCGTCGTGCCGGTACCCATATGGAATTTCTCACCATGGTTCATGGGTTGCCGCCCAGAGGATAAATGCCCCACAGGGGCCTCGTCTGCTGTGCTGTTTTTGCGCTGAAGTTACTTTAGCTTTAGCGTCACAGGCCCCTGAAAAGACTCTCCATTGGAGAAGAACGCCGCTCTTGTGGGGTTAGGTAATTCCACGACCAAATCGGATGTCAACCTAACCTCTCGCACTGTCCAGCTCTCCGGCAGTTGACGGGCCTGGGCCACAGAGGAGCCCATTAAGCCGATGGTTCCCTGTTTCACCACAGGTAGATAATCCCTGCCATCGGCAAAGCTCATTATCTCGAGGGTGCGGCCCGCTTTAAACAGCAGGTTGTGGTGCTTGTCTACATGGACCAAGATTAATCCATCGTAAGAGTCTCCCTCTGGTGTTTTTTCCATCAGGCCGGGGCGCGCTGCGTGGATAAACTGTCGACCATCAACATCCATGGTATCCACTGACCCGTCTTGCTCCGCATCGGGAGAGCGTCTGAAATAGGCCAGATCCATTGCCGCAAACCCCACCCCCGTTTTTATAAAACCCGCTGGTGGTGACAGGGCATCGAACTGCTCTGGCGTCATAGGCTGGTGACTTAGCCACACATTGCGAGTGGCCGATTCCATAATTTCGGCGGCTAATTGGTTGCCGATATTGCTCCAGTTATAGGGGTAAGACCGGTCCCCCATAGTCTCAGGAAACTGTTCTAATGAAGCCTCTGTGCTGGTCTGACTCGCTGTACTCATGGTCTGTACCTGTGAATTGTGACTGGGCAGCCGCGCTTTGCCGTGCAAAAGTGGGTCGGAGAAGGCATATTGTGTAATCCTCACTCGCCAGGAGTATTATATAATGGCACAATAAGTGTCAATATAAAAAATCCTTCAAGCAATCCGCAGAGTGGAGAAAAATAATAGGGGGGGGTAGCGATGATCTCAGCAATAGGTATTTGGAGTGCAGTGGCACTGCTGTATATCGTATTTTGGGCCTGGTACGTGGGTTTTAAGGGCAAATTATCCGAAACTGAAGTGGAGCAGTACATGCAGCGCTTTGCAGACTCTGGCCTGCAAGCCGAGAAGCTAGAGATTATTAATCATTTTCTTGCCAATGATGATGGTCGTGAATGGTTTATGGTCAATCTTCTGGAATTAAAGTCGCCCAAGCATGAGTCGGCCAAGCTACTGCAAAGCTACACCAAGACATTTATGGCTGGCATGTTCAAGCGCGGTGGCCATCCATTTTTTGTTGCCAATGCCCGGGCAAAAAATATTGAAAACCTGCACTGCGATCATGCAGATAATTGGACAGCCACTGGTATTGTTCGGTACCGCAGTCGCCGAGACTGCGCCGAGACACTGCTGGCTACCTTTGGCAGTGACCACCATGCAGATAAACTGGCGGCACTGGAGAAGACGTTGGCTTTCCCAGCAACCACCAGTTTGCTGATAGGTTCGCCACGAGTACTGGTGGCAATGGGGCTGGCCCTGATTGCAGCCCTTACACAGATTTTAATCCTTTAGAAAAATAACGAGAATTCCATGACCGACAACGCCCTATTTCAGCCATTCCAACTGGGAAACCTGCAGTTAAAAAACCGTATCGTCATGGCCCCCATGACCAGAAATTTTTCGCCTAATGACAATATCCCTGGCGACAATGTGGTGGATTACTATCGCCGCCGCGCCGAAGGTGGTGTAGGCCTGGTGATTACCGAGGGCACCTGTGTTGGTCATGCCGGTGCTAGTGGCTACCCAGGTGTGCCTTATTTCCATGGTGAGGCGCGATTGGCCGGTTGGAAAAAGGTCGTGGATGCGGTGCATGCCGCTGGCGGCAAAATTGCACCCCAACTCTGGCATGTGGGCGCTGTGCGTAAATCAGGTACGCCACCAGAGGGCGATGTGCCGGGCTATGGTCCATCTGGTATGAATGTGCCTGGCAAGGTTAACCGCCATGTGATGACCCAGCAGGATATTGACGAAGTGGTCGCCGCCTTTGCTCAGGCCGCTGCCGATGCCAAAGCGATTGGCTGTGATGCGGTAGAATTGCACGGTGCCCATGGTTATCTGATCGATCAGTTTTTCTGGGAGGGCACCAATCAACGAGATGACCATTATGCAGGCTCGATTGAAAACCGAAATCGCTTTGCCATAGAAGTTATTGAGGCCGTGCGCGCCGCGGTGGGTCCAGAATTCCCAATTATCCTGCGCTGGTCCCAGTGGAAGCAGCAAGACTACAGCGCGCGCCTGGCAGTCACTCCGGAAGAGCTTGAGCGCCTGTTGTTGCCGCTGTCAGAGGCTGGCGTCGATATTTTCCATTGCTCCCAGCGACGTTTTTGGGAGCCAGAGTTTGAGGGCAGTGACCTCAACCTGGCGGGATGGACACAAAAGATTACCGGCAAGCCGGCAATCACAGTGGGCAGCGTCGGGCTTGATGCGGACTTTACCCCCAAGCCCGGTGAGCTGACATTTAAAGAGGCAGACCCCGCCAGCCTGGATACCCTGTTACATCGTCTCGACCAAAATGAATTTGA
>JBMZST010000273.1:0-2710 GCA_049623265.1 Porticoccaceae bacterium | reverse complement strand
GTGCGCTATATCAGTAACCACAGCTCCGGGAAAATGGGCTATGCCCTTGCCCAGGCGGCCATTGAGGCAGGAGCGGCAGTGACCCTGATTTCCGGCCCGGTAAAGCTATCCCCGCCAGAGCGCTGCCAGTTCACTCCCGTGGTATCCGCTCAGGAAATGCTGACCGCGTCATTAGAGGCTGCCGCCGATGCCGATATTTTTATCGCCGCCGCTGCAGTGGCGGACTACAGAGCCAGCACCGTGGCCGAGCAAAAAATTAAAAAGCAGTGTGAGCAGATTAGTCTTACTCTGGAGAAAAATCCGGATATTGTGGCCACTGTGGCCGCGGACTGTAACTGCTTTGTCGTTGGCTTTGCCGCAGAGACTCAGGATGTTGAGGCCTATGCCAGAGACAAGTTAGCGCGCAAAAATCTCAATGCCATTATTGCCAACGATGTCTCCCGCGGAGATGTAGGTTTTAATGCAGAGGACAATGAGGTCAGCTGGATTGATGCCGACTCAACCAAAGTATTCAGCAAAAGGAGCAAGGCTCAGTTAGCAAGGGACATCCTGGAGCATATGGTCAGCCACCATAAACTCTAGTTTCAGCCTCAGCTTCAGGGCTATTCATTTCAGTGAATCTCAAGCAAGCAATTACAGCTATCCGCGAGGACCATCTTATACGACGCAGCCTTCTACTGACTCTGCTCGGACTGATGATTTGCACCCCCCTTATGTGGCAGAAGCTGGTAGCTGAGCCTCGACTGCAGGCTGCTGAAACACATTATGGCGCTAATATCACTGCGGCAGCCGACCGCCTGGATATCTATATGGCCGCCTACCGCAAGCAACTGGGAACTCTCGCCAATCAACCCCAGTTGATTCAAAGCTTTGCTGAGACTGATCAGGCTGAGCTCGACCAGCTAGAATTAGAACTGACCCATAGCTTTTTCGCCGACAACCCACAGGATAGGGGGGTTGTTTTTCTGATTGACGCTGAACAGCAGCGTCACAGCGAGAGCCTGAGCTATGCCGCCAAACAGATGGTTAGTCAGGCACTGGCAGGTAATCCCGCCCCGCCCAGAGCGGCTAAAATCAACGATCAGTGGCAATTACTTATAGCGAGGCCTATCCCAGATATGGGGGCGTCAAACCGCGGCGGCGGACTGATCTTACTGCGCCTGTCACTGCAGGGGTTGACCTCAGCTCTGAGCATCGCAGATACCACCAACGGTACCGTGGAATTACTGCAACTGGTGCCCAATCGCGGCAGCGTCGCTGTCATTTCCATGGGCGCGAGATCTGAGCCCACCGATGCCTCCGCACCACAGCCAACTCCGGCGCTGTTTAACACCGGCAATACACTGTGGAAAATCGCCTTTACGCCCTCTCAGACCCTGTTTAGAACCATCGATCGCAGCCTGCCGCCATTTTGGTGGCTATTTGCCAGCCTGATGACAGTACTGGGATTGGTGGCGCTGGTGTTGATCGATATGCGAGTCAAAAGCCTCGCCAAACAGACCGCTATTTTTATCGAGGCGGACAGCGATGAAGACGCCCTATTTGCCACAGAGCTGCAAGAGGAAAACCCAGTTGTTCAACCTTCGCGACCAGCTGCTACCTCAGCCCCAGAGCAGCTCGATAGCCAAATGGCAGTCGACAATGCCCAGGAGGCCTTTTTCGCTCCCGATGTTGTGTTTCGTGACTATGATATACGCGGCATCGCAGACGCCGAACTCAGCCCTGAGTTTGCCCTGAGGCTTGGCAAAACTCTGGGCACTATCATTTTGCAAAACAACCACAGTGCCATGTATGTGGGTCGCGATGGTCGACTCAGCTCTCCGGAGTTGGCAACGGCTCTTATCAATGGTCTGCAGTCCACCGGCTGCAGAGTCGTAGACCTGGGCCAGGTCACCACACCTATTGTAAACTTTGCGATCCATAATGATCGCCAGTCTAGCTGTGGTGTAATGGTCACAGCCAGCCACAATCCTGCATGCTATAACGGGTTTAAAATTATTATCCAGGGGCAAGTGATTGCCGGGAGAACATTGCAGCTCTTAAAGCCAATGCTTCAGGATGCAAAGTTTCGAACTGGGAGCGCCCTGCCTATCAGCCCCCGCAAAATTGTCCCCTATTACATTCAACATATAGTGGCCAACAGCAGCCTGGATCGCTCATTTCGGCTGGTGATCGACGCCGGCAACGCGGTGGCTGGGCCGGTGGCCATGCAACTTTTTGATAGCCTGGGCTGTCTCGCCTTCCCCCTACACTGCGAGGTCGATGGCGCCTTCCCCAATCATGAGCCCAATCCCGCCGACGAGAACAACCTTCAGGAGCTGATCGCAAAAGTTAAAGAGGTCAATGCCGATATGGGCTTCGCGTTTGACGGCGATGGCGATCGCCTGGTGGTCATTACCAGTAGCGGCGAAATTTTGTGGCCGGATCGCCTGATGATGATATTTGCCCGTGATATCCTAAAACGCAATCCGGGAGCCGATATTGTCTTCGACGTAAAAAGCAGCAAGCGCCTGGCAGAAATCGTACGCCAGTACTCAGGCCGGCCGGTAATGTGTAAAACGGGCCACTCCCATGTGCGCAGAGCCGTGCATCAAAATCAAGCACCCCTGGGCGGCGAGTACAGCGGCCATATTTTCTTTAATGATCGCTGGAATGGATTTGACGATGGCCTCTATGCCGCGGTGCGACTACTGGAAATTCTCTGCGCCGA
>JBMZST010000272.1:0-2715 GCA_049623265.1 Porticoccaceae bacterium | reverse complement strand
ACCTATCGGTGCCAGAGACATGGTCAGCGCTGGTCATACAGACCTCGGCACCAAACCCTAGAGCGGCGGCCTCAATGCGCGAATCATCAGTGGCTATTACCACTCTGGCTGCGCGACTCTTACAGGCCTGCTGCCATACCCGCTGAATCATAGGCAGGCCAGCGATATCAAGCAGAGGTTTCCCCGGCAATCTGGATGAGGCATAACGCGCCGGAATTACAACAATAAACTGCATATTTCAGTCCTGGGATACATTGGTTATCGCCGATTTACTTGTTATCGGGTCATTACTACGATTATCTGTCTTCAGACCGGCCCTATGGATAAACCGATCAATAAATTCGTCGTCTAGAGCCATCTCAACCTCCAGCACCCAGAGGTTGTCAAGCAGAGGACCGCTGAGCTTAACTGCGTCCTTCGCTGTGATAATCACCGGTAGGTTATCACTGTACTCCAGATCGCTTGGCTCCAGGGACTTATGATCATCCCTGGGGTGCAACAATACCTCCAGATCCAGCGACTCAAGGCTGGCAGCAAAACGCTCCGGGTTACCTATAGCCGCCACAGCATGCACTGATGGAGACAGTTTCCAGTCAGCCGCTGCCACTCGATTGCCGGACACCAGATGATGAAATGCCACAGGCTTCAATTGTATCAGCCCGTCAGCGCCCAACCCGGGAATCTCGGCCACACCATTGATCAGCACAAAATCCAGCTCTGCCAGGCGCTCTAAGGGCTCTCGCAGAGGCCCCGCTGGCAATGTGCGGCCATTACCCAGACCGCGGGCACCATCGACCAACGCCAACTCCAGATCACGGTGCATAGCATAGTGCTGTAACCCATCATCGCTCAGTACAATGTCCAGCCTGTGCCGCGCCAATAAAAACTCCACCGCCGCTGCCCGATCCGGCGACACTACAATGGGACTGTCCACCCCAGCCAGTTCGAGAGCTAACAGCTTTGGCTCATCACCACAGACAGCCGCGTCCGTATCAGGCAAAACCTCCAGGGGATAGCCTGCACCGCGACCACCATAGCCGCGACTGACTACTCCTGCCCTGTAGCCCCGAGCCGCCAAGGCCTTTACCAATGCAATAATGGTGGGTGTCTTGCCACTGCCGCCCAGGGAAATATTGCCGATAATAGCCACCGGAGCGGCAAATGCCCTGCCCTGAAACCTGCGCTGTAAACGCCTACGCCGCGCCGCCGCAAGACCATTAAATAGCCAGCTCAGCGGCTGCAGCAACCGCAGCCACCAGCGGTCGCTATACCAGGCTCTCAGTAACCGCTGCTCGAAAGATTGATCTGTGGCCCCAGGCAAGGTTAGCTGGCCTCAGCGTCATCAAATTGATTTTGATAGAGCTGGGCGTAGCGCCCGTCTTGAGCCAATAGGTCGCAGTGACTACCCTGCTCAATGATCTCCCCAGCCTCCATCACCAATATGCGATCGGCCTTTTCTACCGTACTTAGACGGTGCGCGATAACAAATGTAGTACGTCCTTTCATCAGAGTCTCCAGAGCCGCCTGAATATGGCGCTCAGAATCCGTATCCAGGGCACTGGTGGCCTCATCGAGAATCAGAATTGGGGCATTTTTAAGCACAGCCCGGGCTATGGCAATACGCTGGCGCTGTCCTCCAGAGAGCATCACGCCATCATCACCGATTTCGGTGCTGTAACCCTCGGGCAAGGCCTGAATAAACTCATGGGCATGGGCTACTTTGGCCGCCGCCTCCACCTGTTCAGGACTGCAGTCTGCCAGTTCACCATAGGCTATATTGCTAAAAATACTGCTGTTAAACAGAGTGACATTCTGACTGACTATAGCAATATGCTGGCGCAGATTACTCAGGGAGTAGTTATTAACATCCTCGCCATCCAGCAGGATGCTGCCCTCAGCATGGTTATAAAACCGCGGAATTAGGCCCACCAAAGAGGTCTTGCCACTGCCGGAAGAGCCTACCAGTGCAATGGTTTCACCGGGACTGACATTAAAGTTGATATCCCTGAGTACCGGACGATCGGTATTTTCATAGCTGAAGTTAATATTGCTAAATTGAAACTCACCCTGCACCGAGTCTCGCACCAAAGTGCCGCCGTCCACCTCGGGCTCAGAGTCAATGATCTCAAAAATAGAGGCTGCAGCCGCGATCCCCTTTTGAATCGAACTATTGATTTCCGTCAGCTGCCGAATAGGTTTAATCAACATACCCGAGGCCACCAAAAACGTGATAAAACTGCCCGTAGTCATAGTCTCAAGAATCGTGGGATTGAGCATAAAACCGGTAATGGCACCAAACGCCAAGGAGACAATCAGCATCACCAGCGGGTTGCTAATACCCTCGGTAAGAGCCATTTTCATATTTTGGCGACGGTTGCTGTGGCTGGCCAATTCCATACGCAGGCGCTCGGTGCTCTCGGCGCCAAATACACGTACCTCCTGATAACCATTAACCACTTCCTGAGTCACATGGGTCACATCACCCATAGCCGACTGTATTCTCGCGCTAATTAAGCGAAAACGCTTGCTGACCAGGGCAACTAAAAGCGCAATCAACGGCATAATGGCAATAAAAAATAGCGTCAGCTTCCAGTTGACGTAAAACAGATAGCTCATCAGCCCAATCACCAGGCTACCCTGCTGCAACAGGGTTTTCAGAGCTTTGGTGCCGGCCTCTGTTACCTGTTGCACATTAAACGTCACCACGGAAACCAG
>JBMZST010000271.1:0-2726 GCA_049623265.1 Porticoccaceae bacterium | reverse complement strand
CTGTCAGGCGCACAAAAGTGGTGGGCAAACCAGTGGTGCTGGTCTCACCCTGCAATGAGTGAAAAATCTCGGTTATACGAAGTTCAGACATAGTGGTATTCAGATTTGTGCCAACCAGGCCTTTGGTTGGCGATTAAAAGTTGTTGTCCAGATAGGCGCGGGCTTTTCTTGCCACGCCGCCACTGCTGGTGGCCGCCGTTTCAAGCAGTTCGCGGGCACGGACCTCATCACCCAGCTGGTGATATATCTTGCCCAGCTTAAACCTGGCGTCCATAGCCTTGGCGTGCAACGGGTGCTGTTCCACCACGGCGGTAAAGGACTGGCGGGACAGCTCAGGCTGATCCTGCAGCAGATAAATCTCACCCAGCCAGTAGTAGGCATTGGGCACATAGGGGCTGGTGGGATGGTCCACAATATGCTGTTTAAACGCCAGGGCCGCACCATTGATATCGCGCTGCTTTAACAGCAGGCCCGAGGCCTTGTCGTAATCGGCTTTCATTACCGCGTTGTCAGCCGTGGCTGTTGGGGTGCTTGGAACTCCGTCGTTGGGTAGCGATGCTGGCTCGCCACCGTAACTTCTGTCCGATGGTGTTGTCGGCACTGCGGCAACCGGATTGCCAGCGGCTGCACCAGGCACCTGAGCACTGAGCCTACGATCAATATCCAGATAGTCGTCCATCTGCCGCTGCTTAAGCTGTTGCAATTCGTAGTTCAGCTCCTCGACCATACCCCGCAGCATCTGCACCTCTTCCTGCAACACTTGCATCTGGTAATAGCGATCCCCCTGCCCGTCCACAGCTCTCTGTGGCGCGTCCATAGACAGGGACGCTCCAGCATTGGCTGAGGCATCTTGCGGATTGTTGAGGTCAACAATGGGAGTAAGGTTTTGCCCTACAGCCGAGGCTGCAAAAAAAACCGCTGTTATCAGTAATGCTTGCGAAAATTTCATAGGATTTATCAGTTTTCCAGTTAAAGCCAAACGCAGAAACGGCCAGAGTTGATCTCAACCCCGGCCGTACACGAGCAACTGCACGTTGTGAAGCAACTATAGACCATCGCTGGCCAATAGGAGTTACTTCAGCTCAACGCGACGATTCAAGCTCCAAGCACCTTCATTGCTGCCGTAAGAGGCTGCGCGCTCCTCTCCGTAGCTGATCACTTCAATCAGACCACCAGAGACGCCCTGCAGTACCAAAAATTCTTTGACCGCATTGGCGCGACGCTCACCCAGTGCCATATTGTACTCACGGGTACCACGCTCATCGGCATGGCCTTCCAGACGCACGCTGCGAGGGTTGCTTTTCAGTGCCGCAGCATGCTCCAACAGTGCTGCGCGAGACTCGGGCTTGAGAAGCGCCTTGTCAAAGTCGAAGTAAAACACGGTGTCCGCTGAGCTGGTAACCTCAGTCTCTTCAATCGCCGAAGTATCCACCTGCCCGGTCTGTACCGAGGTATCTTCGATCTCAGTGGTAGTCTCTTCAACGGGTGCAGAACTACAGCCTGCCAGCACCATTGAAAATAAAATTGTGGCTAAGCCAGTCTTGTTGAACGAGGTTTTCATATTAACTCCTGTGAGTTACCAGTATTTAAATTTTACAGTTAGCGCAAAAATGGCGACCAGGCCGGTTCTCGCACATCTCCCTTCTTGGCCGGAAGCACATAACGCACACCGGCATCTAACGAAACCGCCGCCAAAACCCCGCGATCTCCCTGCTTTGTCGCATACATTAACATAGCTCCGTTGGGTGCGACAGTAGGCGACTCATCTAATCTTGTCTGCGTGAGTTCGATCATTCGGCCCGTTTGCAGATCAAAAGACGCGATATGGAAGGTGGTGGTCTCTCGATGCACCAGAGCCAGGGTGCGACCGTCCGGCGCCAAACTCGGACGGGCATTGTAGTTACCCCTAAATGTTAGGCGCTCTGTGGCCCTTGTGGCAACATTTAATTTGTAAATTTGGGGGGTTCCACCTCGATCTGAGGTAAATAACAGAGATTTTCCATCTGCCATCCAAGTGGGCTCGGTATCAATCGCAAAGTGGCGAGTCAGCCGAGTAAATGTTGCCGTCTCCAGATCCAGCGTGTAAATCTCTGGGTTGCCGTCTTTGGACAGCACCAGAGCGAGCTTTGTACCGTCGGGGGACCAGGCCGGCGCACCGTTCAAGCCGGTAAAGCTAGTGAGCTGTTGACGTTTCGCAGTCACCAGATTCTGACGGAATATAGCGGGTCGACCGGTTTCAAAAGACACATAGGCCAGCTCCTTACCGTTGGGCGCCCAGGACGGCGACATAATGGGTTCCGGAGATTCCAGCATCAGTTTTTCCCGGGCACCGTCGGCATCAGAGACATTAAGGCGATAGATAAACTTGCCATCGACCCGGTTAGCCGTCACATAGGCTATGCGTGTGGAAAATGCACCGGCAATACCTGTAATCTCTTTAAATACCTTGTCGCTGACCAGGTGAGCCAGATCACGCATCTCGTTGGCACGGCCTCGCACCCGGTGTTTAAACTCGGTTTTCTGAGCGGTCACATTTAGCAGGCTAAACTCCAGCTCGTAGCGGCCATCCTCCATCAGGCCCATGGAGCCAACCACCAGATACTCCGCTCCCAGCATACGCCAGTCACGGTAGTAGACATCGGTTGCCCGCGATGGAAAGGCCAGCATATCCCGTCGGGGAATACTGCGGAACAGTCCACTGCGCTGCAGATCGGCCTCGACAATCG
>JBMZST010000270.1:0-2749 GCA_049623265.1 Porticoccaceae bacterium | reverse complement strand
CAACTGGCGCTGCCATTAAATAGGCCCAGGCGCAACTGTTGCCCGGTCGCTGTGACGATAGCACCGCCACTGCTCCAACCCTGACGCGCATAACGCAACCAGGGCGCCGCAAAGCTGCTATCGTCTTCGGTGGCAGAGGGGGAAATTACCGAGTTGCCATAGAGACCAAAAAACCAACCGGGGTTGGCATTGAGCCCTGCAAAGCGCTCAGTGCCCTGGGGGCTGCGAAATTGCAGTGCAATATAGTCTGCCTGTATCCGATTGCTGGGATTACCCAGCAGGCGGAAATCCTGTCGCCAGGGATCCTGCCCCAGACCCAGCAATAGTTTGTTGCCATCTGCTGTGGTCTGGCTGGCATGACTGAGTTTTATCTCGGCAAGGGTCAGAGGCGCAGTCTGGACCAGGGCGCTGGCGGGCTGATAAAAGGGGAAGCCAAGCTGATCAAACAGAGCCATGGTTTGCTGACTGAGGCTGGCTTGCACCGCATCTCCTAGCGCATCCCCCATAATATTGATGCTATTGATGTTAGGCGCTACAAGGCCCGCATCCAGGTTAGTACTGATTGGGCTACCCAAATTACCCACTGGTCTGGTCGCCGCGTCTAAGTCCAACAAACCCTGGCCGTAAATAGCGCTATTGGCATAGATACCAGATTTATTTGCAGTAACCAGCAGGCGATTGACCAACTCATAGTTGCCCATGGTAGGGAAAAGTTGCTTGAGTAGCGCCAGTGAGCCGCTGACCATAGGGGCCGCAAAAGAGGTTCCAATGGAACCGCCGTAGTAATGGTTCCCCGCCGGCGCATTCTCGGAGGGCGAGTTGGTAGACCAAATAACCTCTGAGTGAGCAAAGCTGCCATCAGCATTGGCGTCGCCCCCGCCAGGAGCTGCCAGACAGAAGTTGGCAGCTACACCGCAGTGGTTGGAATAGGAGGCTATAACGCCACTGCTGTCCACAGCGGCAACAGTCAGCATATGAGGCTGCAACTCTGGAAACAGGTAAGGCAGTCCCGGGAGAAGCTCCGGAGAAGTTGCATCGACCTCATTGCCAAACTCATCTCTATCCCCAAAGCCATTGCCCGCTGAGACCACAAAAATTGCGCGGCTGCCCAGAGATCTGTCAGCTTGGCGAAGCGCATCTAGGCTGTTGCCCAGGCGTGACTTAATCGAACTGGCGGAATAATCTGTGATCAGGCCCGAAAAGCCAAAGCTCATATTGATAATATCTACCTCTTGGGCCATGGCACCGAAGCGGTTGGCAAAATAGTTATCTGTACCAAAATCCAGATCGGCCAATCCAATGGGGTCATAGGGTCCATCACTGGGTTGCAGCGGAATCTCATAGACATAGAGGTTGGCGTTGTAAGCCACGCCATGCATATTAAAACTGCCTTGATTGCGCTCGTCGCGGTTGGCGGCAAGAATGCCTGCTACCATGGTACCGTGGCTAATGGCATCATTACTGCGCTGGTTATTGCCGCCGTAGTCAGAGCCCACAACGGTCACTTTATCGCCCAGCTTATGGCTAAACTCCACATGCTCGCGGTGTACGCCAGAGTCGATAATACCCAGACTAACACCGCTACCATTGGCGCCACGGGCGTAGGCGCTAGAGGCTTTAATCAGGGATAGACCTTGCATACCAGCATATTCAGCGGTCTCAAAGCTGGATACTAGGCTGTCGAAGTCCTCAGGATCATCTGGTTGTGCAGAGAAGCTGCCGTAGGGAGGGCCCACAATAGCTGCGTTGGTCTCTATATGGTCTTCTATGGGATCAACGACTGGACGCTGGGTCGAGGGCAGAGTGCCACCGCCACCACCGCCGCAGGCGTGAAGTAAAACTAGACAGGTAATAACTACAATAACTCTGTGGGCTAAACAGCTTAAGTGGGGCATCATCCTTGACCTATTTAAGATTAGATTCTCTATTTGGCTGCTGGTTAAGCTATATTAATGTCCTTAAAATAAGCTCCGACTCCGAATTTACGGCTCTGGGGCCCTATAAATAGAGAGAGAAACAGCAACATGCATATTCATATCCTTGGTATCTGCGGCACCTTTATGGGTAGCCTGGCTCAACTAGCCAAGGGTCTTGGACATCAGGTGTCCGGCTGTGACAGTAATGTGTATCCTCCTATGAGTACCCAGCTTGAACAGGCTGGTATTAGCCTGATTCAGGGCTTTAATCCCGAACAACTGCATCCAGCGCCTGACTTAATTGTAGTCGGTAATGCGATGTCTCGTGGAAATCCCTGTGTTGAATACATGCTTGACCATCAGTTGCCCTATATTTCAGGGCCCCAGTGGCTGGGAGAAAATATACTGCGTGACAAGCATGTTCTGTCGGTCTCTGGTACCCACGGCAAAACTACAACCAGCAGTATGCTGGCGAAAATCCTCGATACGGCAGGCCTGGCTCCGGGCTTTCTGATTGGCGGTGTGCCCCAGGATTTTGGACTATCGGCGCGGCTTACAGACAGCGATTATTTTGTGGTGGAGGCCGATGAGTACGACAGTGCTTTCTTTGATAAGCGCTCCAAGTTCGTGCATTACTTTACCGATACCCTGGTGGTCAATAATCTCGAGTTTGACCATGCGGATATCTTCGACGATCTGGCAGCTATTCAAAAACAATTCCATCACTGCGTGCGCACTGTGCCCAGCACAGGCACGGTGATTTATCCGGCGGCTGATGACAATGTACGGGCAGCCATAGATCAGGGTTGCTGGAGCCAACAGCAGACCTTTGG
>JBMZST010000269.1:0-2758 GCA_049623265.1 Porticoccaceae bacterium | reverse complement strand
ACATTTAGTTATGCGGACGTGGCGGAATTGGTAGACGCGCCAGCTTGAGGGGCTGGTAACTTCGGTTGTGGGGGTTCAAGTCCCCCCGTCCGCACCACTAAATGACAAGACAGTAAAAAGCCCCGGTCAACGGGGCTTTTTTCGTTTTCAGCACCTATTTAGCGCCCCTCTAGCACCTTTTTAGCAACTCTTTAGCACCTTAAAGCTGCCTTTTTATTCAAATTTATCCCTGTCGTATTGCTATATTTTTTTGTCGCAAGTTCAAAAGCATCAACACCAAGCCGGGATCAAAATGCCGCAAATTTTATTTACGAATTTTTAGAGCAATGGTTATGAAGACAGCCTCAAAAACGTCTGAGGCCAAAGCCTTTGGCTTTGGCACCCAAATTCGCAAGTCACCCTACTTTGATGCCACGCTGCGCTGGGGCGCCGCCGGGTTCTCTGTATACAACCATATGTACATACCCCGAGATTTTGGTGACCCTGAACAAAATTTCTGGAACCTGGTCAACAGCGCCACCCTGAGCGATGTAGCTGTTGAGCGGCAGGTAGAGATTACCGGCCCAGATGCGGCCAAATTTGTGCAGATGTTAACACCGCGCAATTTGTCCAACTGTGCTGTCGGGCAGTGTAAATATGTGCTGATTACCAATGCCCAGGGTGGCATTCTCAACGATCCCATACTGCTGCGTCTTGGTGAAAACCATTTTTGGCTGTCTCTGGCAGATAGCGATATTTTACTCTGGGCTGAGGGACTGGCCGTGAATTCCGGCATGGATGTGGAGATCTGCGAGCCCGATGTGTCTCCGCTGCAGCTGCAGGGGCCGAAATCCGGTGAGATTATGCGGAGTCTGTTTGGCGATAAAATCACTGAATTGCGCTATTACTGGTTTGCAGATTTTGAACTCGACGGCATGCCTTTGATTATTTCCCGCACTGGCTGGTCCAGCGAGCTGGGTTATGAGATTTACCTGCGCGACGGCAGTCGTGGCGATGAATTGTGGGAGCGCATTATGCAGGCGGGTCAGGCCTTTGGCTTGCAGCCTGGCCACACCTCTGCCATCCGCCGTATCGAAGGAGGCATGCTGTCCTATCATGCGGATATGGACAGCCACACCAACCCCTTTGAGCTGGGTCTCGACCGTCTGGTGGACCTGGACATGGACGCTGATTTTGTCGGCAAGGCCGCGTTGAAAAAAATTGCCGAGCAGGGTGTTAGTCGCAAGCAGGTGGGAATAGAGATTGACGGTGAGCCTCTGACTGGTGCCAACAATGAATTTTGGCCAATTATTGCTGGTTCAGAACAGATTGGCTGTGTTACCTCAGCGATCTATTCACCGCGACTGCAGGCAAATATTGCACTGGCCATTGTGAGGATCGATTTTAGCTCCCTGGATACCCAGGCCGAGATAGTCACCCCATTTGGCCGCCGCTCTGTTAAGGTTGTGCCAAAGCCATTTTACGATCCCAAAAAAACCATAGCGGCCAAAGCCGGATAAAAATAATAAGTAGGTATTGCTATCAACCACGACAACTATGCAGACGCCTATCTAAAGCAGATACTCACCGAGGTTAAAACCATAGCCCTGGTGGGCGCTAGCCCGCGCCCAGAGCGCGATAGCTACATATGCATGGAAGCATTGCTCAATGCGGGCTATCAGATAATTCCGGTCAACCCCAGCGAGACGGGTAATAAAATACTGGGTCAGCGCTGCTACGACTCTCTTGCCTCCATAGAGCAGCCTGTAGATATGGTGGAGATTTTTCGCTCATCGGAGGCGGCTCTGGGTGTCACTCAGGAGGCGATCTCCATAGGAGCTAATGTTGTCTGGATGCAGCTTGACGTTTTTAATCAGCAGGCTGCCGAATTGGCAGAGTCCGCTGGCATGAAAGTTGTGATGGATCGCTGTCCAAAGATAGAATTAACCAAGCCCTACTGGACTGGAGTAGAGGCGTAGTTCGGATTCAAAAATAATAATAAATTTAAAGCCGCAGGGCAGAGAGGCGAGTATGGCAGATCAGTTACAAAGTGATATTTTGCTTAGCGAAAGATCAGGCGGCATTCTGCGACTGACATTAAATGATCAAAAGCGCCGCAATGCTCTGTCTGAAAGCATGCTGGCGCAGCTCTCCGATACCTTTGGTCAAGCGGCCTTAGACCCCTCGGTGCGGGCTATAGTGCTGGCCGCCAATGGTCCGGCATTCTGTGCAGGCCATGATCTAAAAGAGATTACTGCCGCCAGATCCGGTGAAGATAATGGCAAAGCTTATTTTAAAGCACTGTTTGATACCTGCGCTTCATTGATGCAGCTGATTGTACGCAACCCCAAGCCGGTAATTGCAGAGGTAGCCACTGTGGCTACGGCAGCGGGCTGTCAGCTGGTGGCCAGCTGTGATCTGGCTATGGCTGCAGATTCCGCCCTGTTTGCAACGCCCGGAGTTAATATAGGGTTGTTTTGTTCAACGCCCATGGTGGCTCTGTCGCGGAATGTGGCCAACAAGCATGCAATGGAAATGCTGTTGACTGGAGATATGATTAGTGCACAAAAAGCGCAGCAAATCGGTTTGATTAATCAGACCCACAGTGCGGCAGAACTAACCGAAAAAACCATGGCTATGGCTGCAAAAATTGCCGCCAAATCCACTATGACGGTAGCTGTAGGCAAAAAAGCATTTTATGAGCAGGCAGAAATGCCTTTGGAAGATGCCTATCAGTATGCCTCTCAGGTGATGGTGGACAATATGCTTAAGCATGATG
>JBMZST010000268.1:0-2759 GCA_049623265.1 Porticoccaceae bacterium | reverse complement strand
CTGTCCAGGGACCGCAGTGAAAATAAAACCAGAGCAGCTGGCCAGCCATCTGCAAAAGCAGTTGCTGCCGGTCTATGTGGTCAGTGGCGATGAGCCATTGTTAGCTCAGGAGGCCACAGATAGCCTGCGCACCGCCGCTCGCGCCGCAGGCTTCACTGAGCGCGAACTCTTCCATGTAGAGGGTAATTACGATTGGAATCAGCTACTTAATGAGGCTAATTCTCTGTCGCTGTTTGCCGACAAAAAGATTCTAGAAGTGCGCATCGCCAACGGCAAACCCGGCGATAAAGGCAGCAAAGCCCTGTGTGAAATCTGCGCCAACCTCAATCCAGACAATATGCTACTGGTGCTACTACCCAAGCTGGAGCGCGCGACCCAAAACAGCAAATGGATCAAGGCACTGGAATCTGTGGGCGCCCATATTCAAGTCTGGCCGGTCAGCGGCGCCCATTTACCGCGCTGGATTCAACAGCGCCTGCAACAGGCTAATATTCAGGCCAACCAAGAGGCAGTGCAAATACTGGCCGACCGGGTTGAGGGCAATCTGCTGGCAGCGGTGCAAGAGATAGAAAAGCTAAAACTTTTAGCCCTGGATGGCAAAGTCGATGCCAGTCGCATGTCGTCTGTGGTGGCGGACAGCGCCAGGTACAACCTGTTTGAATTTATCGATAAGGTGCTCTCCGGGGATGCCCAAAGCGCTGCCCGCTCGCTGCGCGGCCTGCAAAATGAGGGTATTGAGCCAGTGCCTCTGCTCTGGGCCATTACCAGAGAATTGCGTATTTTGACCAAGGCCAGCGAGCAGGTCAGTCAGGGCGTCCACAGCGATTCGGCATTAAAATCAGCTGGTGTCTGGGACAAGCGCATTCCCCTGTTTCGCGGTGCTCTGCGGCGACTGAGTCCGGCGCATTTGCGGATGCTGGTGCACCAGGCCGGCGCCATTGATCGCGGCATCAAAGGCCAGCGCCGGGCAGATATCTGGGATGAGTTAACCACATTGGTGCTATCCCTAGCCGGCAGTCAGACCCTGCAACCCAGCAATATCAAAGTGCTACTAGATAACTAGACCCCTAAGCCAGCCAAAAATACACCACTGCGGATATCACCGCGGCACCTATCAAATTTAGGGCAAAGCCTTCCCTCACCATCTGCTGAACACCGATCTTGCCTGTTCCGAAGACAATGGCATTGGGCGCGGTGGCCACAGGCAGCATAAACGCACAGCTAGCCGACAGCGCCGCAGGCAGCATCAGCAGAGCTGGCTCAATGCCGGCTCCCAGGGATGCAGCAGCCAGAATAGGCATCAATAGAGTAGTGGTTGCTGTGTTGCTGGTAATCTCAGTTAAAAAGGTTACAGAGAGAGCCACAATAGCCACAATCGCAATAATACTCAGCCTGGTAACACCAGAAAGTGACTGGCCAATCGCCTCACTGATGCCAGTGACTGCGAAAGCCTTGGCGATGGCGATGCCGCCGGCGAATAAAAGCAGCACCCCCCAGTGAATCGACGACGCCGACTCCCAGTCCAATAGTTTGCCCCCCTGGCCATTGGGCAGCACAAACATCAGCACTACAGAGGTCAGTGCCACAGCCGCGTAGTTGGCACTGGGCAGATCAAACAGCAGGCGCCAGCCGCCAAAGGGTTCGCGCAGGGTAATCCAGGCCAGTGCTGTAAGGCCGAAGACGAGCAGCACGCGGGTTTCCTCTGTACGCCATTCACCCACCTTGGGAATGTCCAGAGGTTGGCCACGCCCCAGATTGCGGGTCATCCATAGGCCGGCGGCTGGAATCATAATTAATACCACTGGGACAGCCCAGAGCATCCACTGACCAAAGCCAATCGCAGTTCCGGTGGCCTCTGCGTATATTTTCAGAAAAAGCACATTGGGCGGCGAGCCAATGGGAGTGCCCAGACCACCAATGCTGGCCGAATAGGCGATACCCAGAAACAGGGGCACCGCCAGTTTACTGGCCTCCCCCGGAGATTTCGCGCTCTCCAGCACCGCATAGGCGACCGGCAGTAACATCAGAGTGGTGGCTGTGTTGGATACCCACATACTCAACGTTGCTGAGGCAACCATAAAACCAAAAATTAACCGTCTCTGATCATGGCTGCCAAACAGATTTACCATATACAGAGCCAGACGGCGGTGCGCCCCGCTCTTCTCCATGGCTTTGGAGAGCATGGCGCCACCCATCAGCAGTAGGATCAGGGGGTCGCCATAGGCCTGTGCTACCTGGGTTCCATCGAGAATGCCAAGCAAAGGGAAAACCCCCAGCGGAATCAGTGAGGTGGCAGGAATTGGAATGGGCTCAAATACCCACCAGAGAGCGCAGAGTACTGTGAGACCAGCGGCCAGGGCTGCTTCTCTACCCCAGCCAAACTGTAACATCAACACACTGAGCACAAGCGCTGCCAGAGGTGCTAACCACAGAGAGAGAGATTTTAATTTAGGTGTCATAAATTTACCCGCTGCCCTTAACCAGTGTCTATGAAGACAGAACCCAAGCCTAGTCCATATCATCCAGACTGAAGTCGCCAGCTTCGTAGGCAGCGATAATATCCTCTGCCCGCTGCTGATCTGCGTCATTGACGGTGATTGACAGATGCCCCAGTGCAGGCAAGTCGCCCATACCACCCTGCAGAGCTGTACCCTGCAAGAACACCTGTAGCCCCTGCTGCTCCATCAACCCCTTGAGTAACTGAGCTTCAAAATAATCACTGCCACGGTAAACAGAAATCATACTGTTCTGCGCCTGCG
>JBMZST010000267.1:0-2763 GCA_049623265.1 Porticoccaceae bacterium | reverse complement strand
CCGGCATCCCGGGCCATTTGAATAATCTCTTTAGAGGTGGTGCCGCGCACAATACTGTCATCGACCAGCAGTACATTTTTGCCAGCAAACTCCAGTTTTACCGCGTTGAGTTTTTGACGCACCGATTTTTTGCGCTCGGTCTGCCCCGGCATAATAAAGGTGCGGCCTATATAGCGGTTTTTCATAAAACCCTCGCGCAGCTTAACACCAAGTTTTTCAGCCAGAGCCTGGGCAGAGACTCGGCTGGTATCCGGAATGGGGATCACCACATCTATATCATGGTCTGGCCTGGTGCGCAGCACCTTGTCAGCCAGCTTTTCACCCATACGCAGACGACATTTGTACACCGAAATATTGTCCATAAAGGAGTCTGGGCGGGCAAAGTAAACATGCTCAAAAATACAGGGTACCAGCTCGTGGTCAGCGGCGCATTGCTGCAGATGCACTTCACCGGACTTATCGATAAACAGCGCCTCGCCCGGAGCAAGATCGCGCACCAGCTCAAAGCCCAGACTGTCTAGCACCACAGATTCAGAGACCACGGCGTATTCCTTGCCGGCAGCGGTATCGCGCACACCAAAGCACAGAGGGCGAATACCATGGGGATCACGGAAAGCAAACATACCGTAATTGGCAATCAGGCCAACCACCGCGTAGGCCCCGCTGCAGCGCTTGTGCACATGTTCCACCGCGGCAAAAATATCTGTGCTGCTAGGCTCCAGTTTTCCGCGCAACTGCAGCTCATGAGCAAATACATTGAGCAGCACCTCAGAGTCAGAGTCCGTATTCAGGTGGCGCAGATCGGCGCGGAAAATATGCTCACGCAGATCGTCGGCATTGGTCAGGTTGCCATTGTGCGCCATGCAGATACCGTAGGGGCTATTCACATACAGCGGCTGTGCCAGTGCTGGGCCTGAGCTGCCTGCGGTTGGGTAGCGCACATGGCCTATACCCACATTGCCCACCAGGCGCACCATATGGCTGCGGCGAAATACGTCTCGGGCCAGGCCTTCGCCTTTACACTGATGAAGCTCACCGTTTTCTTCGGTCACTATGCCGGCGGCGTCTTGCCCGCGATGCTGTAGCATAGTCAACGCATCGTAAAGCTTTAAATTAACGTCTGAGGTTCCAGAGATTCCAACAACACCGCACATGGTCTATATCCAACTCGTCAAGAAGTCTTTTATGCCGGTCGCTGCCTCTCTGCCCCAGGTTTCGAAACCCTGTAACATGGGAATCAGCGCCGACTCCATCCACCAGGGGTCCTGCTCGACGGGTACGGCCTGAGGTAAGATAATTACCAGCGCCAACACAATCAACAGCCCCCTGAATACACCAAAAACCAACCCTAACGTCCTGTCTGTACCGCTCAATCCTGTTGAGCTAACCAGTTTCCCCAATAAAAAGTTTACGATTGACCCCAGCAGCAATGTACCCACAAACAACCCGGCCCAGGCGGCCAACTGTCGTATCGAAGCCAGCGCAATCAAATTGACCAGCATATCGGCCGCGTCCTGCTTAAAGGTCATAGCCACCACAAAGGCCGCCAGCCAGATAATCAGTGACATGGCCTCTTTCACAAAGCCGCGCACCAGACTGATAAGCCCTGAAATCGCAACCACTGCTACTATGGCTATGTCTACATGTGCGATTTCCACAGCCTAAACCCTAGGGCACAAAGTGCAAAATAATGGCGTCAGTATTAAATGCCCGGTCGATATTCTGTTTGTCAGACTGAGCGCGACTCTTACTGATTTTAGGTCCCACATACACTCGGTAGCGAATGCTGTCATTGACTTCGACCCGCTTGCTAAATGCATTGTATTTCTGTTGCCGCAGCTGATTGACAAATCCGCTGGCACTGGCCTTTTCTTCAAAGCTACCCACCTGCAAAATCCAGCCATTGGGCAGACCCAGCTCATTGAGACCATAGGGCTTTTCATCGGCGTCTGTGACTTCGACAGAACGCTGAATATCAAAGATTTCAGCGGTGGATGCAGTATCACTGACAGCCTCGGGACGCTCGGCTTTGGCCACGCTAACAGGATCAATCTCTGGGGCCGGGGGCAATTTGCTACTGCGGTCTATGCGGTTGGGGTCGGCGAAATCAAATAGCAGAGGCAGGATAATCAAACCCAGGGCGCCCAGCACAATGGCTCCGGCAATACGCTGTTTTAATCCACTGCTCAATTTAGACCTCTGCCAAAATTATTTTTAGTACTGCTGCCACGGTATGGAATGAACCAAATACCAGTATTCTGTCTGCCGGCGTCGTATTCTCCATGGCCAACTCAAAGGCCTGTTCGACCGATGGTTGCAACTGACCTCTGTGGCCAGCATTGTATAACAATTCGAGCAGAGATTGACCCTTGCGCGCCCGGGAACTATCGCTTATTTCACCAATAATCCAATCATCTATAACCGCAGCCATGGGCGCAATAATACCCGACCAGTCCTTATCCTCTAGCACAGCCGCCACGGCGATAGTGCGACCCTCCGTCGGCGCCAGGTTGGCGGCCAGCACTTCGGCGGCGGCCGGGTTGTGGGCCACATCCAGAATCACCTCGACACCCTGATAGCTCAGCTGTTGGTGGCGTCCGGTTAGGCTGACGTGCTGCAGTGCCAGGGCGCTGTCCCGCTGATTCAATGTGCAGCCCGCGGCCAGTAGCGCCTGCAGTGCCAGGGTTTTATTGATAGGCAACAGGCCCTGACCATCCAGCCCGGTAAGGTGCAAAGCTCCCTCTGAGGTGCTCAACTGACAAT
>JBMZST010000266.1:0-2790 GCA_049623265.1 Porticoccaceae bacterium | reverse complement strand
GCACGGCGGTGCTAAGCAAAGCCGCAGAATTCGCCACGCCGCTATGGCAATTTGGTATGAGCACCTATGATTTTTTAGATGCCAACACCCTAGGCTGCCTGTGGACGGAACAGGGGCTGTGGTACAGTGGTTTTATTGACATTGCCAGCGGCACGCTCACCCAGACACAGAGCCAATATAGCAGTCTGGAAGCCGCCTGCTGCCATCAGGGCAGACTTTATATGGTAGCTGGCGCTCCAGCCCTGGCCAATCAGATTGTGGGCATAGGTATCGACGGTCAGGTGAAGTCTATTTATGCCCCCTCCAGTCTCGACCTTCATCACCATGATATAGCCCAGCCAGAGTCCGTGTTTTTTCCCAGCGGCAATGGCGAACCCGTACATGCCTTCTTCTATCCACCTACCAATGCACGGTATCAAAGTGCAGAAGATCATCTACCGCCGGTGATCGCCCTCTGTCATGGCGGCCCCACCGGTGCCACCTCCAGCGGCCTTAATCTAAAGATCCAATTCTGGACCAATCGCGGTTTCGCAGTGGTGGATATTAACTACCGTGGCAGCACCGGGTTTGGGCGGCAATATCGCCAGGCACTAGCTGACTCCTGGGGCATAAAGGATGTGGAAGATACCCAGTACGCCATTGACTATCTGGCCAAGCAGCACAAGATTGATCCAGAGCGCTGCCTAATTCGCGGCGGCAGTGCCGGGGGCTATACGGTGCTATCCGCGCTGACCTTCACCGATACTTTTAAAGCCGGCGCCAGTCTCTATGGTATTGGCGATCTGGAAACCCTGGCTAGCGATACCCATAAATTTGAGTCACGCTATCTGGATAGCCTTATTGGTCCGTACCCGGAGCGCAGAGATATTTATCTGGAGCGCTCGCCAATTCATCATGCCGAGGGCCTTAACTGCCCGGTAATCTTTTTGCAGGGCTTGGAAGACAAAGTGGTGCCTCCCAATCAGGCCGAAATGATGGTTAAGCTGCTCGAGGATAAAGGCATAAAAGTGGACTATGTAACCTTCGCCGACGAGGGCCATGGCTTTAGAAAGGCCAATAATATTATCCGTGCCATGGAAGCCGAGCTGGCCTTTTACCAAGACGTATTTAACCTAAAAGGAACAGCCTAACCATGGGCCGTTACCGACCACCGCGCCCCAAAAGCTCGCCCTATATTACTGGCGAAGGGGCCGCCAAAATGCGTGCCGAACTCAGGCAGCTGTGGAAGGTAGAGCGCCCCCAGGTCACTCAGGTGGTGCACGAGGCGGCAAAGAATGGTGACCGCTCAGAAAATGGTGACTATATCTATGGCAAACGCCGTCTGCGAGAAATCGACAGCCGCGTACGCTATCTGACCAAGCGACTTGAGGACGCCACCATAGTTGAAGACAAACCCCGAGACCTCTCTAAAGTCTTCTTTGCCGCCTGGGTCACCGTGGAAGATGAAGAAACCGGGGAAGAGCAGACTTACAGGCTGGTAGGCGCCGACGAAATCGACCCCAAGCTCGACTGGATCAGCATAGACTCCCCCATGGCCCAGGCGCTGATCGGTAAAACGCTGGATGATGAAGTCCATGTAAAAACACCGGCTGGAGACCGGTGTTTTATAGTGACAGAGATAAAGTATTAGGGCGACAGCCGGTCAATGGCCCAGTTATCTCCATCGCGACTATAGCTAAAGCGATCGTGCAGACGGCTCTCACCCCCTTGCCAAAACTCAATCTCCTCGGGCACCACGCGATAACCACCCCAAAAATCTGGCAACGGCACCTCGCCCTGAGCAAACTTTTGTTTAATCTGGGCAAACTGGGTTTCCAGTGCCTGACGAGAGTTAATGCGGCTGCTCTGCTTAGAGGCCCAGGCCGCCAGCTGGCTTTCTTTGGGGCGACTGACAAAATACTTGATCACCTCAACCGCCGACAGCCGCTGCGCACGGCCACCAATAATTACCTGACGATCCAGCTGCAACCAAGGGAAGTGCAAACTCACCTGCCCATTGGCCTCAATCTCTTTCGCTTTGCGGCTGCCTAGGTTGGTGTAGAACACAAAGCCATTTTTATCGAAGCCCTTGAGCAACACCATACGCTGCCAGGGCTTGCCCTCAGAGCTTACGGTAGCGACCGACATAGCCGTTGGGTCTTGCACCCTGGCCTCGATCGCCTGGTTCATCCACAGGGTAAACTGGGCAAAGGGATCCGCTGCCAGCGACTCACGGCTTAACTTGCCGTAATCATATTCCCGTCGATTATCTTCTAAGCTCATAGCCCTTCCCTAATTGCCGATTAACTGACCTTGCATACGGCCAACAGCTTACATACGGCCTATAGACTGCCCGCCATCAATCGGCAGGGCAACACCATGCAGATAAGACCCTGCATCACTGGCCAACAGCAAAAATGGCCCAGACATCTCATCCATATCACCAGGGCGACCCGCAGGAGAGGAGTTCAGGAATGCCTGAGCTTCCGGAGAATCAAAGGCTTCAGCTGTCATCTCGGTGAGGAAATACCCCGGGCAAATCGCATTCACTCGCACACCTTTGCCAGCCCATTCCAGCGCCATAGACTTAGTCAACTGAATTACCGCCGCCTTAGAGGCACTGTAACTGGACTGACCATAGGACACCCGCAGACCCAAAATGGATGCTGTGTTAACAATGCTGCCACTGACTCCGGCCGCAATCATGCGCTGAGCCGCCTGCTGACCCGCGATCCAAACCCCCTTAAGGTTAGTATCGATCATCCTGTCCCAGTCATCCTCACCAATCTTCAGTGCACTGCGCACATCCGC
>JBMZST010000265.1:0-2791 GCA_049623265.1 Porticoccaceae bacterium | reverse complement strand
TCTCTGGCTTTAACGTGTACCCCAATGAGCTGGAGCAGGCCTTGACCACCCACCCAGACGTGGCCCAGTGTGCCGCCATTGGTGTGGCGGATGCCAAGGCAGGGGAAGTGGTTAAAATGTTTGTGGTCAGCACCAACCGCAACCTCAATGCAGACCATGTGATTGCCTACTGCAAAGAGCATATGGCTGGCTACAAAGTACCTAAATTTGTCGAGTTTCGCGATGAACTGCCCATGACCAATGTGGGTAAAGTACTGCGCAAAGACCTAAAAGCCCAGGAAAAAGCCAAGGGCCGAGCCGAAGACAAAACCAGCGAAACCACAGAGCAAGATGCCGCGTAAAACTATCCATGGCTGTTATTGGCCTGCCAAACAGGGCAGAATAATCTCTGGCTAATGATTAGCAACACAGGCAACTACTATGCGACTTATTATCGGTATTTCCGGATCCAGCGGTGTGATCTACGGCATACGCATGCTCGAGATGCTCGCCGCCTGTGAAGGCGTAGAGACCCATCTTATTCTCAGCAGCGCAGCGCGCATGAACATAGGCATAGAAACCGACTGGCAGGTCGAAGCTGTCGAAGCCCTGGCCGATGTGGTGCACAACAATAAAAATATCGGCGCCAGTATCGCCAGCGGCTCCTTTAAAACCGCCGGCATGATTGTAGTTCCCTGTTCCATGAAAACCCTCTCCGGCATCGCCAACTCCTATGCCGATAACCTGATTGTTCGCGCGGCCGATGTGGTGCTGAAAGAGCGCCGCAAACTGGTGATAGTGCCCCGGGAGTCACCGCTGCACACAGGCCACTGCGAGCTTATGCTAAAAGCCAGCCAGATCGGCGCCATACTCTGTCCGCCAGCACCGGCGTTTTATACAGAGCCGAAAACTGTGGACGATATAATCAATCATTCAGTAGCCCGGGTGCTGGACCTGTTTGATATAGAGTCCGATAGCCTTAAACGCTGGCAGGGCAATGTCTAAAGACCAGACCCAGCTCAAGGCATTTTTGCAGGCCGAGTCTGTACTCACCATAGCCACAGGCGATGCCTGCGGCCCCTGGTCAGCCCCGGTGCTCTATGTTGCTGACCTCGACGCCGAGCCCTTTGCCCTGTATTTTTTATCCTCCGCCAATAGCCGCCATATTAAAAGCCTACCCATAGACGGCGCCGCCGCAGTCTCCATCTACTCCGACTACGACGGCAACTGGCAATCGATTTGCGGCGCCCAGATTCATGGCACCATAGCGCAGGTCGCCGAAGAGGAGAGGGCAGCCATTGCCGAGGCGTACTTTGCCCGCTACCCGGAAATTGCCGGCCTTATCGACAGCCCCCAGACCGAGCAAGAAAAACTAATAGGGGCCGCCTTTGGCCGCAGTCATTTCTATCGGGTGACTCCTGCCTTCGTTCGTTTCACCAATAATGGCGACAGCTTCGCAGGCCGCACCGAGTGGCAGCTGTAAAATCACTTTCTCCAGCCAACAACAGAAAATCTCCACATGATGCAAAATGCACTAGATATTCTCCATAGCCTGTATGGCTACGATAGTTTTCGTGGCCACCAGGCAGAGATAATCGAGACTGTCAGTGCCGGCAATAATGCCCTGGTACTAATGCCCACCGGGGGTGGTAAATCCCTTTGCTATCAGATTCCCTCATTGCTACGGGAGGGTGTTGGGGTCATTATTTCGCCATTAATCGCCCTGATGCAGGACCAGGTAGATGCCATGCAGCAGCTGGGTGTAAAGGCAGCTTTTTTAAACTCCAGCCTCGACCACAGCCAGCAGAATAGTATTGAACAGCAGTTGCTGGCAGGGCAGTTGGATCTACTCTATATAGCACCGGAGCGCCTAATCCAGAGTTACACCCTCGACCTGCTCAGCCGCTGCCAGTTGGCGTTATTTGCCATTGATGAGGCCCACTGTGTATCCCAGTGGGGCCATGACTTTCGTTCAGATTATCTGTCTCTGAGTCTATTGCAAGAGCGCTTCCCCAATATCCCACGGATAGCCCTAACCGCCACCGCCGATATGCGCACCCGCAAGGAGATTGTGCAGCGCCTGTCCCTGGACAACGCAGAGTCCTATATCAGCGGTTTTGATCGCCCCAATATTCGCTACGCCATCGCCAATAAAACCACCGCCAAAAAACAGCTATTGGACTTTTTAAAGCAGCGCACCAGCGAAGCCGGCATAGTTTACTGCCTGTCCCGCAAAAAGGTCGAAGACACCGCCGCCTGGTTAACCCAGCAGGGCTTTACCGCCTTGCCCTACCATGCAGGCCTGTCGCCCCAACTGCGGCAGACCCATCAGAATCGCTTTTTGCGCGAAGATGGCGTGATTATTGTCGCCACCATCGCCTTTGGCATGGGCATAGATAAACCAGATGTGCGCTTTGTCGCCCATCTGGATCTGCCCAAAAGCATCGAAGCCTATTATCAGGAAACCGGCCGCGCCGGCCGCGATGGCCAGCCCGCAGATGCCTGGATGATCTACGGCCTGCAAGATGTGGTGCGCCTGCAGCAAATGGCACAAAACTCCGACGGCACCGAACAGTTTAAACGCACCGAGCGCCACAAGCTGGACGCCATGCTCGGCCTCTGCGAAGTCACCAGCTGCCGCCGCAAAGTACTGCTCAACTACTTTGCCGACCAGGCCCCAGACCAGTGCGGCAACTGCGATAACTGCCAGATCCCGCCACAAACCTGGGACGCCACAGAGGCGGCGCAAAAACTCCTATCCTGCATCTACCGCACCGGCCAGCGCTTTGGCGCCATGCATGTGATGGATGTA
>JBMZST010000264.1:0-2812 GCA_049623265.1 Porticoccaceae bacterium | reverse complement strand
CGGTTTTTCTTTTTCACCACCTCTTCAACCGAGCGGCTGACCACCCGTTTCTTGTCAAATAGGTCGATCACCAAGCGATCGCTGTATTGCTCATTGGCCTTGAGACTAAAACTTTTGGGGCTCACCGTTGTTTTCAGATCGAGAACAACCCGCACATCGGTCTTGTTGCGCACCGCTGCACGAATGCCTGAAATTGGCGTATTGGCCAGTTCTAGTTTATCGAATTGAGTTTTCAGCTGACTGTCGCGAAGGTCTATCACCAGCCGATTGGGGTTGTTAAGCGCAAATAAATTGTGATCTACCGCATTGCTCAGATCCAGCACCAACCTGGTGCTGTCTGGCGCCCGCCAGACTCTTACCGACTCGATATCCGCCGCCCAGAGAATACTTGGTAGCAACAGGGTGCCAAGCATGCAAAATCTGGTGATGCAGTACCGCAATCTAGTAATCAATATCTAATCCGCCTCTAGCTGACTGATCAACTGCATTCCAACCGCAGAGTTGGCTCGCAGAGTAACACAGCGTCCATGCTTGGGTTGACTAATCTCAATGGCAATATCCGCAATGGGTAAAAAACCCTGTCCTCTCTCCGGCCATTCTATCAAGCAAAGCTTGCCGTCGGCCAGATAATCAGCGAAACCCATATACTCTAACTCCTCGGCATCGGCCAGTCGGTAGAGGTCGAAGTGATATACAGCTCCGAGGGACAGCTGGTAGGGTTCTACCAGAGTATAGGTGGGGCTTTTTACTGCACCCTCATGCCCCAAACCCTGCAAAATGCCGCGGCTCAGGGTGGTCTTACCCGCCCCCAAATCGCCCTTTAAAGTCATCATAAGTGGCGCGCAGATAAGACTGGCGATACTGCCACCAAAGGCCACCATGGACTGCTCATCGGGCAGCTCAACCACCGCGATCGCTTCTGACCTATCTGTCACAGGGCTGCCTGATTTAAAAGGCTGGTTAGAGAATTGATTAAATCAGTAGCCACAAGCCCGCGCTGGCCCTGAGTTTCAACCACTAGATCAGCCGCACTGGAATGCAGACAGCAACCCAGCTCGGCAGCGGTTTGCAGATCACAACCCTGTGCGATCAAGGCGCCAATAATACCGCTGAGAATATCGCCCATACCCGCCGTGGCCATCGCCGGATTACCATAGGGGCAAACCTTAACAATCTCATCGGGACCTGCGATCAATGTGCCTGGGCCCTTGAGCAATACCACAGCACCATATTTTTCCTGAAGCTGCCGCACTGCCGCAAAGCGATCGGCCTGCACCTCGGCCACCGTTAGATCGAGTAATCGTGCCGCCTCGCCAACATGGGGCGTCAGCACCCATTGGCTGCCATCAGGATTGGCAACCACACGACCCTCAGCCAAAATATTGAGTCCATCGGCATCCAACACCATAGGTATCCCTGCGGCCACCGCTTTTTGTAACAGCTGCTCAGACCAGGAGGAACGACCGAGACCCGGGCCTACCACCAATACTTCAGGGCGCTCCAGCAGCGGCTCTAGCTCCTGCCCTGAGACCACGGGAGAGGCCATCACTTCGGGCTGGCGCACCAGCATAGGGGCCACATGCTCGGGCCTGGTAGCCAGGCTAGTCATACCTGCGCCGGTCTTAAGGCAGGCTTCAGCGGCCATAATCGCAGCGCCGCCATAGCCCCGCTCGCCACCAACAATCATTGCGTGGCCTCGCTGGGACTTGTGCCCATCAATAGATAGGGGCGGCAAGTAGTCAAGCAAGTCGCCCAGATCCAGCAACTCAGAACTGGCTGGCACCTCGGCGTAAATATCCATCGGCACATCCAGCGAGTCGAGAACAATCTCGCCGCAGACTGCAGGCCCCTGTCCGGTAAACAGCCCCTGCTTGGCGCCAATAAAGGTGACTGTGATATCCGCCTGCACCGCGACCTCAGCAATATGGCCGGTATCTGCATTGAGGCCCGAGGGAATATCTGCCGCCACCAGGGGCAGGCCTGCATCATTTATCAACTGTATTGCCTCACCATAGGGCTGGCGCAGTTCGCCATTAAAACCCGTGCCCAGCAGGCTGTCGACAATAACGCCCTCTTCAACACTCAGATTCTCGTTGAAGGGGACAAAGCAGACACCCGCCTCCGCAGCAAACTGTTTGGCAGTTGCCGCGTCGCCGCTAAGCTTTTCCGCCAGCTCAACCACCTGCACCGGAATAGCCTTAGCCGCGGCCAGGGCTGCCACAATATAGCCGTCCCCGGCATTATTGCCCGAGCCACAGAACACCGTCAGCAGACTGGGCGAACCAAAGGTCTCCAATAATTCATTCAGCAGAGATCGACCCGCGCGCTTCATAAGCTGGATACTGGGTATCTGACGCTCTTGTATAGCAATGCGATCGAGTTCGGCCACTGATTTAGCTTTAAATAAGGCGTCTTGAATAAGATTGTGCGACATGAAGCAGATATCCCCGTAAAATTGGCGCAATTATAGGCCAGAACAACGACTAAAACATGTCATATAACAGTGTGCACAGCGATGTTGATAGCCAGGCACTGGAAGATCTTGTCAAAAAGATCAAAGCCTGGGGGGAATCTCTGGGCTTCCAGCAAGTGGCCATTGTCGAGCCAGATCTGAGTCAGGCCTCTGAGCGTCTCCACCAGTGGTTAGCCGATGGGTTTCAGGGGTCAATGGACTGGATGGCTGAACATGGTGACAAACGCTATCGCGTGGATAAGCTGGTCGATCACACGGTGCGTGTTATCTCTGTGCGTATGGATTATCTTGCCGACGACAAAATGATCGCGATTCTGAAAAATGACAACAAAGCCTATA
>JBMZST010000263.1:0-2827 GCA_049623265.1 Porticoccaceae bacterium | reverse complement strand
AGACTATGAATTCGCTCGCCACTCTTAATATGTATGAGACTAATATGTATGAGACTAATATGTATGAGACCGGTACTCACAGATGACTATTGTTGTTGGCACTGTCGCAGACTTAACTTCAATCAATGAAGTGGTTGCCAGCGCAGCTATGTCCTGGCCCAAGTCTGAGAAGGTTAAGCGCATGGTACTGCCGGTACTGAGCTATACAGACGAAGACTTTAACTACTATAAGTTCTTGCTGTGTAAAGTTCAGGGCCACTGTGTTGGGGTGGCTGTTGTGGATACAGAGATGCCAGTGGAAACTGTTAGAGGCAGTGGACGGTTGTTACATGGGCTTTACGTGGCACCTGGTAAGCATGGCCGAGGTTATGGTCAAACTCTGTTGTACAGGGCCCGCGATTTGGCAGCAACAGTGGGCGCAGACGGGATTGTTGTCAAAGCCGAGCGGGTAGCCATAGGCTTCTTCGAGCACTGTGGATTGCAACTGTTACCTACGTCTGGCCCAGCAGAACATCCCTACCAATTTTGGTGTCAGACCACTGACTGAAGCAGAGCGGATTTTCGTGAACCTTCGGTCTACTATTACCCACATAAGCTAGTCGCATCAGTGCTAGTATTTCATAACAAAAAATAATTAAAGAGAATCCCTATGAAAAGCAATCGAGAGTTGGGCATTGTTGTCTACGGTGCCACGGGTTTTACCGGTCGTTTAGTCGCTGAGTATCTGAATCATCAATATGGTGTGAATGGCGAAGTAGTTTGGGCCATGGCCGGTCGCAGTCTTAGCAAGCTAGAGCAGGTTCGCGATGAAATGGGTATATCCGCCGATGTGCCATTGGTGGTGGCAGACTCCTCCGATCAAGCTTCAATCAATGCCATGGTAGAGCGCGCTGCCGTCATCTGTACCACTGTAGGCCCCTACCAGCTGTATGGCAATGAGCTGGTGGCTGCCTGCGCTGCGGCGGGCACTGACTATGTGGACCTCTGTGGTGAGCCAGGCTGGATGCATAAAATGATTGGCGCCCATAGCGCGGCCGCAGAAGCCAGTGGTGCCCGAATTGTGTTCTCCTGTGGTTTTGACTCCATTCCCTTTGATCTGGGTGTGTTATTTTTACAGCAGGCGGCTGAGCAGAGATTGGGTTCGACGGTACCCCGTGTCCGCGGTCGTGTGCGGGCCATGAAAGGGACTTTTTCTGGCGGCACTCTGGCCAGCTTCCGCGCCACGATGGCTGCGGCGGCGACCGATCGTGATCTGATTAATGTACTGCGGGATCCCTTTTCCCTGACAGGGGAATTTTCTGGCCCTGAGCAGCCCCTGGGTAATAAGCCAGAGTTTGATGAAGTACTGCAGAGCTGGATTGCGCCCTTTGTCATGGCCAGCATCAATACTAAAAATATTCACCGTTCCAACCTGCTGATGGATCATCAGTACGGCACCGATTTTGTCTATGATGAGATGATGGTGACTGGGCCGGGCGAGCAGGGTGAGGCAATTGCCAACCATATCGCCAATGATAATTCCATGGCTGAAGATAAAACCCAGCCCGGCGAGGGTCCCAGCAAAGAGGAGCGCGAGAACGGCATGTACGATGTCTTGTTTGTGGGCGAGGCCACTGATGGGCAGTTGATAAAAGCTAGTGTCCAGGGCGACAAGGATCCAGGCTACGGCTCCACGTCGAAGATGATTGCTGAAAGCGCCGTCTGCCTGTTGAAAAACCCCGAGGCCGCCAGTGGTGGAATCTGGACGCCAGCGCCAGCTATGGGTTCATTACTTATCGACCGTCTGCAGGCTAATGCGGGTCTGACATTTGCCATTGAAGACTGATATTACTTAACACTGATCTTGCTAATGCTAACTCAAAAACTAAGGCGATCTTGATGACCAATAAACTCGGACGTGCTGTAGCCATTGGCGCGGTGCTACTGTCTGGTGCGGCAACGGCGAATATCGATGAAATCGTCACTGTGGCAACCAGGGCAGAGGCTGACTTGGCTGAGGTGATTGGCAGTGTCTCTCTGGTTGATGAGGAAACACTACAGACGGTATCTCATGCCCATATTCAGCAGACGCTGTCTCGGGTACCCGGAGTAAATCTGCATCGCGGCAATGGTCAGGAATATCTGCCGGCCCTGCGCTCGCCGGTATTAACCGGTGCCGGTGGCTGTGGTGGTTTCTTAATGCAGGAGGACGGTATTCCTCTGCGAGCCGCTGGTTTCTGCAACATTAATGAGCTGTTTGAAGCCAACACTGAAATGGCCCAGCGCATAGAGGTGTTGCGTGGCACAGGTACAGTGCTCCATGGCTCTAATGCCATGCATGGCGTGATTAATATAGTAACCCCAGAACCTTCGGAACAGAGCAGTCTGGGGCTGGAATTGGGTGCCAATGATTACGGCAGGGTTAAATTTAAGTCTGGTACTGAAACTCTGGGTGTTGCAGCTAACTTTACCCGAGATGGCGGTTATCGCGATGAATCTGGTTTTGATCAACAAAAAGTCTCCTTGCGTCACCGCTATAAAAGTGCCGATCTACAGGTGGATTCTGGGCTTACGGTCACTAATCTCAATCAGGAAACGGCGGGCTTTATACAGGGTCTTGATGCCTACAAGGACGATTCGCTGGTAAAGAAGAATCTTAACCCCGAGGCCTACCGCGATGTGCGCTCGGCTCGAGTCTGGTCGCGTCTTAGCAAGTCGGAGCAGGACTACCAGTTGATTGTGACGCCCTATATTCGCTACAGCCAAATGGATTTTTTACAGCATTTTCTGCCCGGTGATCCGCTGGAAGAGAATGGCCAGAAAAGTCTGGGTGTGCAGCTGGGTTACT
>JBMZST010000262.1:0-2833 GCA_049623265.1 Porticoccaceae bacterium | reverse complement strand
GAAGAGGCCGGTGGCTTTATTTTGGGGCCCTACGAAAATGGTGCTCCCTGCTGCTATGTCGACGGCCCCAGCGACCAGTCCGAGTACGAATTATTTAATGGTGATCTCGATCGCTTGATGCCCCATATTGAGGCCTGTATGGAGCGCGTGCCCGCCTTTGCAGAGGTAGGGGTAAAGACAGTCTATAACGGCGCTATTGCCTACACACCAGATGGCAACCCCATTGTGGGTCCAGCCTGGGGCTTGAAAAATTTCTGGCTCAATGAGGGTCACAGCTTTGGTATCACTGCTGCCGGGGGTGCGGGCTGGCAGTTAGCCGAGTGGATTGTCGACGGTGAACCCACGGTAGATATGATGGGTGTCGATCCGCGCCGTTTTGGTCCCTACGCATCCCGGGGCTATCTGCGCACCAAAAACGAGGAAGCCTATGATCATGTGTTTAAAAATCACTACCCAGACGAAGAGCGCAGTGCAGCCAGGCCATTAAAAACCTCTCCCTGCTACGAGCGGATGAAGGATCTGGGTGCGGTGTTTGGCACCGTCTATGGTTGGGAACGGCCCAACTGGTTTGCTCCAGCGGACTATGCTCTGTCAGAGGCGGATCTGGATAAGCCCGATACACTGTGGAACAAAAATCACAGCAAGGCACTGGACGATGGCCGCATTGTGGAAAAGAATTCTTTCCGCCGCTCCAACTATTTTGATTTTGTTGGCCAGGAGGCGCGTCATGTCCATGAAAAAGTCGGTGTGCTGGATATGTCTGCTTTCTCAAAGGCCACGGTGACCGGCCCTGGTGCTGAAGCTTGGCTAAACAGCATTGTGGCCAATAATGTACCCAAGGCTGTGGGCCGAATAGGTCTCTGCCATATGCTGTCGCAAAATGGTGGAGTGCGCGCCGAATTCACCATCTACAAGCGCGCCAAAAACAGCTATTACCTGGTATTTGCTGGCGCTCAGGAGCGCCATGACTGGGACTACCTGACCAAGCTGGCGCCCAGGGATGGCTCGGTAAATCTGCAGAAGATCACTACCCAGATGGGTGTGCTGGTGCTGGCCGGGCCAAAATCTCGCGATGTCCTGCAAAAGCTTACCGATACTGATCTCTCCAATGACAGCTTCAAATGGCTGACCGGCAAATCCATTAATGTGGGCTATGCCCAGGCTGAAGCCCTGAGGGTTAACTTTGTCGGTGAGCTGGGCTGGGAGCTGCATCACCCCATTGAGATGCAAAACTATATCTTCGATGAGCTAATGAAGGCCGGTGCCGAGTTTGAGATCAAACCCTTTGGTATCCGCGCCATGGACAGTATGCGCCTGGAAAAATCCTATCGTCTGATCCCCCGGGAAATGTCCATTGAATATTCCGCACTGGAGTCCGGGTTACACCGCTTTGTAAAACTGGATAAGGACTGTGACTTTGTTGGCAAGCAAGCACTGCTGGACTGGCAGGAAAAAGGCTTCGCCAACTGTTTCGCTACTCTGGAAGTACATGGAGTTACTGATGCAGATGCCCGTGGCTCAGAGGGACTTTACAAAGACGGCAAGCTGGTGGGTCGGGCAACCTCTGGTGGCTTCGGGTTTCGCACCAACAAGTCCCTGGCACTGGGGCTGGTAAAGACAGAATTTGGTGCCATAGGTACGGAGTTGGAAATTGAAATTCTTGGAGAGCGCTACCGCGCCACAGTAATCGAAGAATCGCCTTTTGATGCCGACAACAAATGCCTGAGAGCGTAGCTTTTGGGACGGTCGTGGTTGGGTAATCTTTTGTCGTAGCAATATATGCGACCGGAGTTAAACAGGCACAGACTGCGGCGATAAATAGAGCAACTAACGGAGAGTCCTGGACTCTGCACTGGAAGAGATATTATGACTGAACGAACAGGTCGAAGAAGAGCGGGGAGGGAAGCGGGTGGCCGAGAGGGGCGCCGCGAGGCACGCGCCAACTCAGTGGCTGCAACCCAGCCATTTATTGAGCGCAAAATCCCCTATATCGAGTATCTCAGCGAAGAAAACCTGCAGCTGATCGAAGACAATGCAGATATTCTGCTGGAAGAGATCGGTATCGATTTTCTCGATGATCCTGAAGCCCTCGAGATGTGGAAAGACGCCGGAGCAGATGTGCGCGGCAGTCGTGTGCATTTCCCCAAGGGGCTGTGCCGTTCCATTATTCAGGCCACTGCCCCCAGTGAATATATCCAGCATGCGCGGAACCCTAAACGCAATGTCATTATAGGCGGCAAGCGCACTGTGCTGGTGCCCGCCTACGGCTCACCTTTTGTCCATGACATTGATCAGGGCCGCCGTTACGCGACCATCGACGACTTTAATAATTTTGTCAAACTGGCCTATATGGCCCCTGGTATCCACCATTCTGGCGGCACCATCTGTGAGCCTGTAGATCTGCCAGTAAACAAGCGCCACTTTGATATGGTCTACAGCCATTTCAAGTACAGCGATAAGCCATTGATGGGTTCAGTAACCCACCATGAGCGCGCCCAGGATACGGTGGACATGGCCAAGCTGGTATTTGGCGATGAATTTGTCGATCAAAACTGTGTATTAACCAGCCTGATCAATGTCAATTCACCCATGACATTCGACGGCACCATGCTTGGTTCCCTCAAGGTCTATGCGCGCAACAATCAGGCGACAGTGATTTCACCCTTTATTCTTGCCGGTGCCATGTCGCCAGTAACCACCGCTGGCACTGTGACCCAGATACTGGCCGAAGCCATGGCGGGCATTGCCTTTACCCAGCTCTGTCGCCCTGGAGCGCCGGTGATTTTTGGCACCTTTGCCGCGGCCGTCTCCATGGCCACGGGCGCGCCCACCT
>JBMZST010000261.1:0-2842 GCA_049623265.1 Porticoccaceae bacterium | reverse complement strand
TCTTTGGCATAATGTGCCCCGCAAATAAACCAGGCCGCGGAAAAACTGTTGTCCAAACCACCTCTGTTAACAGTCGAGCAACTCACTTTTGAGCGCGACGATTGCAATGTCTTTCAACCAGCCAACTTCTCTGTTGAGGCTGGGGATATTGTGCAAATTGAGGGAGCCAACGGCGCCGGCAAAACCACCCTGATGCGACTTATGACCGGCGCACTGCAGCCCAGTGCAGGTTCAGTACGCTATCGTGGGCGATGCATTGCAGACTGCCGCTACGAATATCTGGCAAATATCCTCTATATTGGCCATCAGCCCGGCGTCAAGCTAACCCTCTCTGCAGAGGAAAATCTGCGCTGGACGAGTCCCGCCACCACCAGCACGGCAGAGATTTCTCAGGCTCTGGAGTTAGTGGGCCTGCGCGGATTTACCGATGTGCCCTGTTACAGTCTGTCGGCGGGTCAGCACCGACGTGTGGCGCTGGCGCGACTGAGTACCAGCAAGGCCAAGATCTGGTATTTGGATGAGCCCTTTACCTCTATTGACCGCGAGGGGGTGCAGGCTCTTCAGCAGCAATTAGAGGCTCATTTGCAGCGGGGTGGGGCTGTGGTGTTATCGACGCATCAGAATCTACCCATAGACGGGTTGCGTAAATACAATGTGAAGCCCAACGGTCATCAGGGGCCTCAGCAATGATCGCCGGCAACCTGGGATTTGCCTGCTACTTGCGACGCGATTTATTGTTGGCCTATCGCCGCCGGGGCGAGGTGGCCAGCCCATTGATCTTTTTTGTATTGGTGTCGACCCTGATCCCTCTGGGAATCAGCCCAGATGCAGCCAGACTGGCTGAGCTTGCCCCCGGTATTATTTGGGTAATGGCGCTGCTGGCGACGCTGCTGTCCACCGAGACATTATTTGCCAGCGACTACCAGGATGGCTCGCTAGAACAGATGCTTATTTCGCCACAGCTACTGCCCCTGCCTGTGCTGGGCAAAATAACGGCTCACTGGCTAGTGACAGGATTGCCTCTGACTCTGGTGTCACCGGTGATCGGCGTCATGCTGTCGCTACCGTCCGACGGTCTGGTGCCGATGATGGCCAGTCTGGCACTGGGCACCGCATGCCTCAGCCTTATCGGGGCTGTGGGTGCAGCCCTGACGGTCTCATTGCGCAAAGGTGGGCTGCTGCTGTCGGTGCTGGTAATACCGCTGTATATGCCGGTGATTATTTTTGGCAGTGCATCGGTGCAGGCGGCAATAGACGGTTTAAACTGGTTGGGGCCTCTGGCAGTTTTAGGTGCCATGCTATGTGCTGCCACAGCGCTGTGTCCCCTGGCGATTGCAGGTGCATTGCGCCTGGTAAGTAATAATTAATTAATAGGTTGTAACTCTATGGCTTCAGGCAGGAATTGGAACTGGTTTCACCGCATGGGATCGCCGCGCTGGTTTTACCAAACCACTGGGCGCTGGCTCCCTTGGCTGTGGGTGCTGACCCTTGGGTTGATGCTGATCGGGCTGGTTTGGGGGTTAGCTTTTGCGCCTCAAGATGCCAAGCAGGGCAACAGTTTTCGCATTATCTATCTGCATGTGCCAGCTTCTTTTCTGGCGCTGGCAGGTTATTACCTGATGGCGATCGCCGGTGCGATTGGGCTGATATGGAAAATGAAACTCAGTTTTATGGTGATGAAATCGGCAGCGCCCATAGGTGCTGCGCTGACGTTTATCGCGCTGTTTACCGGCGCCGTTTGGGGTAAGCCCACCTGGGGCACCTACTGGGTGTGGGATGCGCGTATCACCTCCATGCTAATTTTGTTATTTCTATATCTGGGGGTGTTGGCTCTGCAGTACGCATTCCACTCCCAGGACTCGGGCAACAAGGCCAGTGCTATCTTGGCTCTGGTAGGTACGGTCAATATTCCCATCATCTATAAGTCGGTAGACTGGTGGTATACATTGCATCAGCCCGCCACCATCAAGTTTACCTCGGCACCCAGTATGCATATGGATATGTTTCAGCCTCTGCTGGTGATGATCATCGCCATGTACAGTTTTTACGCCCTGGCTCTGATTTTACACACCCGTGCAGAGATACTTCGGCGTGAGCGCAAAGCGGGCTGGGTGATTGATCTGGCGCAGCAGTCACAGACCCCAGAGGTAACGCGATGAATAATCAGTTCGACAGTCTGCAGCAGTTCTGGGAGATGGCTGGCCATGGCCCCTATGTATGGACTGCAGTGCTGGTCTCGCTAGTGGTGCTGGGCTGGCTGCTGATTAGGCCAGTGCAGCAGCACAGAGCCAATTTGCAATCCATTGTGCGCCAGACCCAGCGGGAACAGGCACAGCAAGCCGCAGCGCCGCCCAGCGGTCCAGTTGGAGGAGATCAATAATGCACCCTATACGCAAACAGCGTCTGCAGCTGGTAATTCTGTTGGTGGTGGCGGCTTCAGCGATCGTTGGGCTTATGGCCTATATGTTGGGCCAGAACGCCAACTACTTTTACACCCCATCACAGATTGTCGCCGGTGAGGCACCTGTCGCTGTGCATATCCGTGCCGGAGGCATGGTGGTCGAGGGCTCGGTTCAGCGCTCGCCAGATTCTCTGGATGTGCTGTTTGAAGTCAGCGATGGCATGGCGACCACCAAAATCCATTACGCTGGAATTTTGCCGGATTTATTTGATGAGGGTGAGGCGGCAATCGCGGCCGGCAAGCTAGATGAAAATAGAATTCTGCGAGCCACCGAAGTGCTGGCTAAGCACGACGAGAAATACACGCCGCCCGAGGTGGCCGATGCCATGAACAAAGCCTACGAATACAAGCAACAGGAAAAAGCCCAATGACGCCAGAACT
>JBMZST010000260.1:0-2848 GCA_049623265.1 Porticoccaceae bacterium | reverse complement strand
GCCATAAAGGCCAGAGCCTGCATTTGGTCATTCATTTCCTCGCGACCGGCAGACAGACGGACATAGGATTTGGGCATCATGATTCGAGCCACGGCGATGGTGCGGATAAATTCAAAGGGATCCAGCTCTGCCTGGTCGGCCAGAGGCGTTCCGGCCACCTTAACCAGCATATTAATGGGCACGGACTCTGGGTGCACAGGCAGGTTGGCCAGCTCCATCAATAGCCCAGCGCGATCCTGCTGCTCTTCGCCCATGCCTACAATGCCGCCAGCGCAGACTTTCATGCCGGCATTGCGCACATTGGCCAGAGTATTTAGGCGGTCCTGATAGGTTCTGGTGGTAATTACCTCACCGTAGAACTCTTTGGAGGTGTCCAGATTGTGGTTGTAGTAGTCCAGACCAGCCTCGGCCAGTTTATCGGACTGATCTTCGCTAAGCATACCCAGGGTCATACAGGTTTCCAGGCCTAAAGCTTTTACTTCGCGGATCATTTCTGCCACCGCAGGAATATCCCGATCATGGGGCGAGCGCCAGGCGGCGCCCATACAGAAACGACTGGAACCACTGGCCTTGGCAATTTTGGCGGCCTCGATCACCTGCTCGATTTGCAGCAGCTTTTCTTTTTCCAAACCGGTGTCATAGCGCGCGCTCTGGGGGCAGTATTTGCAGTCCTCGGGGCAAGCACCAGTTTTAATCGATAGCAATGTACTCAGCTGCACCTGGTTGGCATCAAAGTGCTGGCGATGCATTACCTGAGCATCAAAGAGCAGGTCATTAAACGGCTGGTTAAACAGACTGAGCACCTGCTCCCTGGTCCAGTCGTGGCGGATGGAAGGTCCCTCTTTAGGCGGCATGGCCAAACTCCGGGTTATCAATGGCTAAGCCGACGATAATAAGCCTGGAGCTAGCGCTGTCAACCTTATTTTTAACTTTAGGTTAACAGTGGTGATTGTATCCGGGTAAATGGGGATTTTTCGCTTTGCTCAATCTGACAGCAATAGGGTCGCCGTAGCCCTTCTATTATTATCCAGACCTCTATATTGTCACCCCGACCGAAGGGAAGAATCTCATCACCCCAACCACTCCCCAGATCACAGAAGCCCTAATTTGACTGGTCTCTACGAAACAGCAAATATCCTAACCGGCACGCCATTTAGCGCGCTATTGCCACTGGCCTGGTCAATCAACTTATCATCAGTTAGATCGTTGCAGCTGACACCAGCCTGCTGGGCCGCGATCTCTAGATTAACGCCGTCGCGCTTATGGCCCCAGCCATGGGGTAAGCTCACCACCCCGGGCATGACCTCATCGCTGGCCACCACCTGAGTTTGCACTTCACCGACACGGGACTGAATGCGCACCTGGGACTGATCCTGCAGCTGATGAGCCGCCAGATCCCGTGGGTGCATCAACAGCTGCCAGCGCGGCTTGCCCTTTACCAGGCGATGGGAATTATGCATCCAGCTATTGTTGGAGCGGATATGGCGGCGACCAATCAGCAGTAGCTCATCCTCTGCCAGAGACTGTTGGTCCTCGGCAAGGCGCACCAGGTCTTTGGCGATATAGTCGGCCATCAGATTGATCTTGCCATCCGAGGTGCAAAGGCGTTCGGTGAGGCTCGGCTGCAATGGGCCTATATCCAATCCATGGGGGTACTGTTTGATTTTATCCAGAGTCAGCTCCAGCTCATGGCCCGCGGCTGCGCTGTAGGGACCGCGCTGGATACCCATATCGATCAGTTTATCCGGCGACGGCAGAGGTTTGGCCTCTATACCTTTGCGTGCGGCAATGGCCAGACCCAGCTCATTGAAGATTTCCCAGTCGTGTTTGGTGCCCTCGGCGGGTTCAAACACAGCCTCGTTAAAACGCGCCGTGTTATGGACCGCCAGTCGATGGAAGGCCAGATCGTAATGGTCGTGCTCTAGAGCACTGGTGGGTGGCAAAATAATATCTGCATGCTGAGTCGTTTCGTTAATATAAAAATCTATCGACACCATAAAGTCTAGACTCTCCAGTGCCTGATCCATCTGGTTGCCATTGGGGGCTGAGAGTACTGGATTGCCGGCAATGGTAATCAGACCGCGAATCTGCCCCTCGCCCTGAGTCAGTATTTCCTCACTCATAACCGTGGCTGGCAGCTCACCGGCAAATTCTGGCAGGCCACTGACGCGACTGTGGAAAGCAGCAAAGTGACCGGCACCAGACTCACCGGGCTTGATATAGCCAAAGGCGGGTGACGAGGGAATCATGCCGCCGCGCACATCCATTGAGCTGGTCAAAATATTGATCATCTGAATCGCCCACTGACACAAGGTGCCATAGACCTGTACCGACACCCCCATACGGCCATAGCAGACTGCACCCTGGGTGTTGGCCATATCCCTGGCCAGCTGACGAATCTGCTCTGCGGCAACACCGGTGCGCTGCTCTGCAAGTTCTGGTGTAAACGACGCGCAGGCACTGCGCACCTCGTCCACAGCCAACAGCAAGTCAGTCAGATGGCCGGTGCTCACCAGATTCTCGGCAAATAATGTATTGAGCATAGCCATCAGCAACCAGGCATCGGTGCCGGGGCGAATAAACAGATGCTGATCGGCAATCTCTGCTGTTTCCGAGCGCCGGGGGTCAATCACCACAAAACGGCCACCGCGCTGCTGAATAGCCTTGAGCCGCTTGGGTATATCTGGCGAAGTCATAATGCTGCCATTGGAGGCCAGTGGATTGCCCCCAATAATCAGCATGTAGTTACTGTGATCAATATCCGGTACGGGAATGAGTGACTGGTGACCATAAAGGCTGTAGGAAGTCAGGTGATGAGGCAGCTGATCTAAACTGGTGGCGGAGAAAT
>JBMZST010000259.1:0-2850 GCA_049623265.1 Porticoccaceae bacterium | reverse complement strand
AAGGCTTCCAGTCCAATGTCTTCTCGGGAACAGGGTTTAACCTGGAAAATGCCGGCAAGGAAACCCACAAAGGTATCGAGTTTGATGGTATGTTTGCCCTGTCAGAAAGCCTGGTTCTGGGATTATCGGGCATTGCTATTGATCCGGTCTATGACTCCTTTGTCAACGGAACCTGTGACACCACTGGCCTGGCTGAAGCCAGGTACCAATGTGCTCCAGGTGAGCGAACTGTGGATCTCAGCGGTCTACAACCGGCTGGCGTCCATGAACTGAGTGTCAATGCCAATGCGGTGTACTCGTTTGTTCTGGCCGGTGGTGTCGAGGGTTTCTTCCGTGTTGAATACGTGCATGAGAAGGACATCAATATTGCTGACTTGATTCCATTTAGCCTGGCCAGCCGCGGCACAGATAACCTGAATGCCAGCCTTGGCTTTAGCAGTGCCAATGGCAGTTGGGATGCCATGCTCTGGGGTCGCAACCTAACAGATCATGAGAGCCTGATCTCGGCGTTCCCCACCACGGCATCGCCAGGTAGCTTTAGTGGTTATCCCAATGCACCACGTACCTACGGCGTAACACTGCGCAAGAATTTCTAAGCAGGGTAACAGGTAGTAGAAAGGGGTGGCTTATTGAGAGCCACCCTTTTTTTATCTATCCCCTAGGCCCCTAACTGTTGTTTCACTCTGGCGAAACCGGCAAGGGCAAACTCTAAGTCCTCTCGACTAAATGCAGCTGACATCTGGGTGCGAATACGTGCGCTGCCTTGGGGAACCACGGGATAGGAAAAGGCCACCACATAGACACCCTGATGTAACATCTCTGTCGCGAACTGCGTGGCAAGACTGGCATCGCCCAGCATAATTGGCACTATGGGGTGCTCGCCCGGCAAGAGTTCAAAGCCTAACTGCTTAAGGCCGCTTCGAAAGAACTGGGTATTTTCCTGAAGCTGCTGTCTGAGCACGTCTGACTGCGTGGCTAGTTCCAGCGCCTTGATGGCACCTGCCACCACTGGCGGCGCCACCGTATTTGAAAACAGATAGGGACGCGAGCGCTGACGCAATAACTCGACAATCTCTGCTCGCGCACTGGTAAAACCACCGCTGCCACCACCAAGCGCCTTGCCCAATGTGCCAGTAATAATATCTACCCTGTCCATGCAGCCGCGATATTCATGGGTACCACGCCCACGAGCACCGATAAAACCCGTTGCATGACAGTCGTCAAAATGCACCAGGGCCTGGTATTTATCGGCAAGATCACAGATAGCATCCAACCGGGCAATGCTGCCATCCATGGAGAATACGCCATCAGTGGTGATCAGCTTAAATCTGGCGCCAGCTGCCTCTGCGGCCTGCAACTGAGCCTCAAGATCGGCCATATCATTATTGCGGTAACGGTAGCGACTGGCCTTACACAGGCGTATGCCATCAATAATGCTGGCATGGTTTAACTCATCGCTAATCACTGCATCACTGGCATCTAAGAGGGTTTCAAACAGGCCGCCATTGGCATCAAAACAAGAGGGATAGAGTATGGTATCCGGCATACCCAAAAATTGGCTGAGCTGCTGCTCCAACTGCTTGTGCACTGTCTGAGTGCCACAGATAAAACGCACCGAGGCCATACCATAGCCCCATTCTTCAAGCCCAGCTGCGGCGGCGCCTCTCACCTCTGGATGTTGAGCCAGGCCCAGGTAATTATTAGCACAGAGATTGAGCAGCTCGTCGCCAGAGCCCAACCGGACATGGGCTCCCTGGGGGCTGCTAATCAATCGCTCAGATTTATACAAGCCAGCCTGTTCAATCGCTTCTAACTGGTCACTTAAATGCTGTTGGAATCTCTGGTACATCACATGCCCTCCCTCTTAGTGCCAGTTGAGAATAACTTTGCTGGCTTCCCCAGCATTCATGGCATCAAAACCCTGGTGAAAATCTTCAAACCCCAAACGATGGGTAATCACCGCTGATATATCGAGCCCAGACTCCACCATCACCGACATTTTGTACCAGGTCTCGTACATTTCTCGGCCATAAATACCTTTGATCGTCAGCATATTAAAAATCACCTGGCCCCAGTCAATCGCCATTTCCTCACTGGGAATGCCCAGCATAGCGACTTTGCCGCCATGGCACATATTGGCCAGCAGATCGCGGAAGCCTGAGGGGTGACCTGACATTTCCAGTCCCACATCAAAGCCCTCTGACATGCCCAGTTTGCGCTGCACATCCGCCAAACTTTCACTGCGCACATCGACACCCTGACTAGCGCCCAGAGATTTCGCCAGTGCCAGCCGCTGGGGATTGATATCTGTAATCACCACATGCCTGGCCCCGGCATGCCGGCACACGGCCGCCGCCATCGCGCCTATGGGACCGGCGCCGGTAATCAATACATCTTCGCCAAGCAGATCGTACTGAAGAGCGGTATGCACGGCATTGCCAAGGGGGTCAAACAGTGCTGCTACGTCGGGATCTATGCCCGGTCTATGCTCCCAGACATTGGACATGGGCAGCGCCAGATACTCGGCAAATGCGCCGGGCCTATCCACTCCCACACCACTGGTCTGGGCACAGAGATGACGGCGGCCGGCCAGACAGTTGCGACAGCGGCCGCAGACCACATGCCCCTCGCCAGAGACAATTTGGCCCGCAGTGAAGTCGTTGACATTGGAGCCTACATCCACTATTTCACCAACAAATTCGTGACCTACCACCATGGGCACGGGAATGGTCGACTGGGCCCATTTGTCCCAGTTGTAGATATGCATATCCGTGCCACAGATAGCCGTGCGGTGAATTTTAATAAGCACATCATTAATACCTATCTCAGGCTCAGGCACATCCTCAAGCC
>JBMZST010000258.1:0-2871 GCA_049623265.1 Porticoccaceae bacterium | reverse complement strand
GCTTGATATCAGTCAGATCAGTCTGGCTGTCCGGGATCACAGAGACCTCAGTCTGTTGCAGCCTGAGTTGCAGTGGGGCTTCTGGCAGACCCCAGTGGTTGACCAGATGCCAGGGAGAATTGGGCTCAGAGGATTTTTTGGCAAGGGCCTCCGCAGTTTGCTGTCGCATTTTTATCTTAGCTGCGGCTGCCCGTGGTGCCGCATAATCTATATCCCGATCACGCAGTCGAAAAATTTCCTGATAATGTTCCTCGATAAAACCTGTGTCCACATCGCCGTTTTTAAAGGCTTGGCTCGTGGCCAAGTTATAGAGAAACCCTGTATTGGTGGTGAGCCCAGAGATGCGATACTCACTCAGAGCCTGAGTGAGTCGCTGTAGAGCACGGTCGCGATCCCGGTCCCAGACTACCAGCTTGGCAATCATAGGGTCGTAATAAATACTGACTTCATCGCCCTCCACCACACCGGTGTCCACTCGCACATGGGCACTCTCTGCTGGCGGCTGCAGGACCTTTAAACAGCCGGTTGCCGGCAAAAAATCACGCTCTGGATCTTCGGCATAAATCCGTGCCTCAAAGGCATGGCCATTAATCTGTAACTGCTCCTGGGAGCAGGGCAGGGGTTCGCCGCTGGCTACTCTCAGTTGCCATTCCACCAGATCCTGGCCGCTGATCATCTCAGTGACTGGGTGCTCAACCTGCAGACGCGTATTCATCTCCATAAAGTAGAACTGGCCCTTGGCATCCAGCAAAAACTCTACCGTACCAGCACCCTGATAATTGATGGCCTGCGCAGCCCTAATTGCCGCCTCACCCATCTTCTGGCGCAGCTCCTCTGACATGCCTGGAGCCGGAGCCTCCTCAATCACCTTTTGATGACGGCGCTGCACAGAGCAGTCGCGCTCAAATAGATATACCGCATTGCCCTGGCTATCGCAAAATACCTGAATTTCCACATGCCGAGGCTTTTGCAGATACTTCTCCACCAGCATAATATCGTCGTTAAAACTATTGCGCGCCTCACGCTTAGCGGCTTCCAGCGCCTGGTCAAATTCCGCCTCGGCAGTCACGGCTCGCATGCCTTTGCCGCCGCCACCAGCTGCCGCTTTTAGCAGTACCGGATAACCCATCTGATTGGCCGCCTGTTTGATCACCGCCGCAGACTGGTCCTCACCATGGTAACCAGGCACCAGGGGTACGCCGGCATCAGCCATAATGGTTTTAGCTGCCGACTTGGAACCCATAGCGACAATAGATTCAACCGGAGGGCCAATAAATACCAGATTATTAGCTTCACACTGACGACAAAATTCAGCATTTTCCGATAGAAATCCATAGCCAGGATGAATCGCCTCAGCCCCAGTTTCCAGAGCAGCCTGAATAATAGTATCTCCCAGCAGATAGGACTCCGTTGAGGGAGAGGGTCCTATATAGACAGACTCATCAGCCATCTGCACATGCAATGCGCCGCGGTCGGCCTCAGAGTAAACGGCCACAGTGGCCACACCCATAGCTCGCGCGGTTTTAATAATGCGGCAGGCAATTTCACCTCGATTGGCAATTAAAATTTTACCGAACATAATCGACCCTATTGTTTTAACCATTGGGGTTTGCGCTTTTCCAAAAAGGCCTGTAAGCCCTCCTGACCCTGTTCACTTGCCCGAATACTGGCAATGGTCTCGCAGGTAGCACTGATCAGCTGCTGGTCAATCGGCTTGCCCGCAACATCAAACAGCAATTGTTTGGCCGCACGCACCGCCTCAGGCCCATTGCCTAGCACAGCGTCGACCAAGCGATCGACTTCCTGATCAAGCTGCTCAGCATCTACTACCTCACTGACCAGGCCTATTTGCAATGCTCTGTGGGCATCAAAGCGCTCGGCAGTGACAAAGTAACGCCGCGCCGCACGCTGTCCAATCGCTGCAATCACATAGGGGCTGATAGTGGCCGGTATCAATCCAATCTTGACCTCACTCAGGCTAAAGCTCGCCGCACTGGCAGCCACCGCCATATCACAGCAGCTCACCAGCCCCACAGCGCCGCCAAAGGCCTGTCCCTGGATTCGGGCAATCGTAGGCTGGGGTATCTGATTAAGTGTTTGCAGCATCAGTCCCAATGCGCCGGCATCGCGCAGGTTCTCCTCGTGGGAAAAGCTTGCCATGCGCTTCATCCACCCCAGATCACCACCAGCAGAAAAGCTTTTGCCCTCAGAGGCCAGCACCATTACTCGCACCGATGCATTGCCAGCCACTGCGGCAAAGGCCTCAGTTAGCTGCCCGATCATCTGATCATCAAAGGCATTGTGTTTGTCCGGATTATTTAACCTAACCCGAGCCACCCCAAGATCATCAATATCAGTAATTACCTTATCCATATTTCACTCATCAAAAAATTACCCTCGATACAGAGATATTAAGAGGAGCACAGCCTATGGGAACCTTTGGCAGCAGGGATGCTGCCACAGAGCGTACAGGGATGTATTTACAGCGCGTTTCCATAGGCTGTGCTCCTCTGAATGTCTCGGCAATCAGTGCTCAAAATCTGATCACATCCTAAAGAGTCCAAATTTAGTCTCTCCAATCTCGCGGTTGTGACTTGCCGAAATCGACAGCCCCAACACCATTCGCGTATCCGCCGGATCAATAACCCCATCATCCCAAAGCCTAGCGGACGCATAGTAGGGGTGCCCCTGATGCTCATAATTGTCAATAATCGGCTGCTTAAACTCCGCCTCATCCTCAGCACTCCAGTCCTGACCATTGCGCTCATGCTTATCTCTGGTGACTTGCGCCAATACTCCAGCCGCCTGCTCACCACCCATCACCGAAATTCGCGCATTGGGCCACATAAACATAAAGCGAGGATCATAGGC
>JBMZST010000257.1:0-2884 GCA_049623265.1 Porticoccaceae bacterium | reverse complement strand
TGTAAACTAGCGCTATGAAATTCGTTGACGAAGCATCAATCAAGGTTCACGCGGGCAAGGGCGGCAATGGCTGTCTGAGTTTTCGCCGCGAAAAATATATTCCCAAAGGCGGGCCTGACGGCGGCGACGGCGGCGATGGCGGCAGCGTTATTTTGGTGGGTACTGAGGGCCTAAATACCCTGATCGACTTCCGCTACACCCGAAATTTCAAGGCTGAGAATGGGCAGCAGGGCAGCAGTGCGGAATGCACTGGCCGTGGTGGTGAAGATCTGGTGCTTCCTGTGCCTGTGGGCACCACAGTGATCGATGAAGAGACCGGCGATGTGTTGGGTGATATCACCGAGCTGGATCAGCGCTTAAAAGTGGCCCAGGGCGGTTACCATGGCCTGGGTAATACCAGATACAAATCCAGCACTAACCGAGCGCCGCGTCAAACATCGCCAGGCAAAGAGGGTGAGGTTCGCGAGCTTAAGTTAGAGCTCAAAGTATTGGCTGATGTTGGACTGTTGGGGTTACCCAATGCTGGCAAGTCGACCTTTATTAGGTCGGTATCCGCTGCACGCCCCAAAGTTGCCGACTATCCCTTTACTACATTGGTGCCTAACCTGGGTGTGGTGGGTATGAGTGGCGACAAAAGCTTTGTGGTTGCCGATATTCCCGGATTAATCGAGGGCGCCTCCGAGGGCGCAGGCCTGGGCGTCCGTTTTCTTAAACACCTGACCAGAACCCGCTTATTGCTGCATCTGGTGGATATGATGCCCTACGATGGTTCGACCCCTGGCGAAAATGCCGCGGTGATTGAGCAGGAGTTGGAGAAATTTAGTCCCACCATGGCTGAGGGCGATCGCTGGCTGGTATTGAATAAACTCGATCTGCTGCCCGAGGACGAAGTCGATGCGCGCTGCGCAGAGGTGGTAGAGCATCTCAATTGGCAGGGCCCTGTCTATAAAATGTCAGGCCTGGCTTCCCAGGGTACCAAAGATCTCTGCGCTGCCATTATGGATTATATTGATGATCAGCGGCAGCGAGAGCTGATTGAACCAGAGCTTGCCGAGCTTGCAGAGACCCGTCGGGCAGAGATGCAGGCAGAGGCACGCAGTCGCATTGAGCAATTGGCAGAGGCGCGTAAACAGGCGCGCAAAAAAGCTAAAGAACAGGATTCAGAGGATGACGACGATGACTATGATGTCGAAGTTGTCTATGCAGAGTAACCAGCAATGACCAGAGAAATTGTCAGGGATGCACAGCGTTGGGTGATTAAAATTGGTAGCGCGCTACTGACCAACGATGGTGCCGGGCTAGATCGCAAAGCGATTGATGACTGGGTAGAGCAGATAGCCCAGCTACTGGTCGACGGCAAAGAGGTGGTGCTGGTATCTTCTGGCGCTATTGCCGAAGGTGTAGTTCGCCTCGGCTGGCAAACTCGTCCCGACAGCATTCACGAGCTTCAAGCTGCCGCTGCAGTGGGGCAGATGGGGCTTATTCAAGCCTACGAAAGCAGCTTTATACGCTTTGGCCACCACACAGCACAGATTCTGCTCGATCATGACGATATGGCCAGTCGCCAGCGCTATCTCAATGCCCGCGGCGCTCTGCAAACATTAATTGGCCTCAATGTGGTGCCCATAGTCAATGAAAACGACACTGTGGTAACCGATGAAATTCGTTTTGGTGACAACGATAGCCTGGCCGCCTTAGTGGCCAACCTGATTGATGCCGATATGCTGGTGATTCTTACGGACAAAGACGGACTGTACGAGGCGAATCCAGATACCCATCCAGATGCCCAGCTGATCTCAGAGGCCATGGCCAGTGACACTGGCTTGGATGCCCTTGCCGGTGACAGCAATGGCACATTGGGTCGCGGTGGTATGGTCACCAAGTTGCAGGCTGCAAGACTGGCCGCCCGTTCCGGCTGTAATACGGTGATTGCCGGTGGTCGCAATCAGCATATATTGCATCAGATCGTTGCTGGCGAGACTGTCGGCACTCTATTATCTGCCGGTCAAAAACCCCTGGCCGCCCGTAAGCAATGGTTGGCAGGACAGCTGCAAGTTAAGGGCAAGCTTATTTTAGATGCCGGTGCCGTCAAGGTACTCACCAGTCAGGGTCGCAGTTTATTGGCCGTGGGCGTCTCCGGCGTAGAGGGTAAATTTACCCGAGGTGAGCTGGTTAGCTGCGTTGATAGTGACGGTGTTGAAGTTGCCCGTGGACTGGTGAACTACAACTCTGACGAAGCTAATCGTATTAAAGGCCAGAGCACCGAAGCCATTTCCACTATCCTAGGTTACCGGGAAGATGATGAGCTTATCCACCGGGATAATTTGGTGATCAGTCGCTAAAGACGCCCAATACCCAGCATCCACAACTTTCCCAATCAATGAAGCCTTATTTCGGTTACTATAATTCGGCAACTAAATACCGGAGAGTAGAAGATGCCCGCTGAAAGCAAAACCCATTACCGCGCCTGCAACCTCTGCGAAGCCATCTGTGGCCTGGAGATTACAACCCAGGGCGACCAGGTGCTATCGATTAAAGGGGATAAAAAGGACCCCCTAAGTCGCGGCTTTATCTGCCCCAAGGGCACAGCCATGGCAGATATCTACACAGACTCGGACCGTTTGCGCAAACCGGTGAAGCGCCAGGGTGATGGGTGGGCAGAGATTAGCTGGCAAGAAGCCTTTGATACAGTGGCAGAAAAGCTAGTGGCGGTTCAGGAGCAGCATGGCCAGAACGCCGTCGCCTTTTATGCCGGCAATCCCAATGTACACAACTATGGCAGCATGACCCACGCTAGCGTATTGCGCAAAGCGGTGCAGAGCAAAATACATTTCTCCGCCACCAGTTTAGATCAGCTGCCTCATCACCTGACTTCCTACAGCCT
>JBMZST010000256.1:0-2901 GCA_049623265.1 Porticoccaceae bacterium | reverse complement strand
CGCACGATCACTCGATCATGTAAGGGGCGAATTTTCATAGTTTGTCTCTCCAATTTATCTATATTCAGTATTCGACAGTCACTTGCGAATCGAATGTTTCCGCAATTGTTTGTACATATGGAGGCAGAGAAAATCGTTTTCAAGGCCTCCGCAAATTTATTTAACCTTAATTATTGTTTTCCCTCTGGATCCTGTTTTTTCACAGCTGCACTGTTGTCCCAGGCCTCGCCTTCAATAATATCGTCAGACTGTGTTCTGCCTCCGCCCTGGCCTGGGCGGAAACCATTGCCCTGAGCGCCGGCAATCACCATATTGCGCAACAGTTGACTGATAAACAGGCTTCTAAGCGGCGGGAACAGCCCGGCAAAGCCAATGGCATCGGTCACAAAACCCGGAGTCAGCAGCAGGGCGCCAGAGATAGCCAGCACAATGCCCTCGCCTATTTCCTGGGCGGGCAACTGCCCCTCCTCGAGCTTGCGTTGGCCGCGCCATAATGTGTCAAAGCCCTGCTGACGCAATAACCTAACGCCAATCACCGCAGTTAATAACACTAGCCCAATGGTATATAGCGCCCCTATTTGCGAGCCCACTTCAATCAGCAGCCACATCTCGACCACTGGCATAACAATAAATAGCAACAATAGAAACCGCATCCCACACCTCTAGGTAAGCCTGCTGTAGTTATTGGGGTAGTTTTCACTATTTCAACATCTGCGCGAATAGCGTAGGCTTTGCCCATGAACGATGCTGTCAATAGTGACCCAGAACAGAGAATCTATGCTGTTTTAGCTGCGGTACCCTCTGGCGTGGTAGTAACCTACGGTCAGGTAGCCGAACTGGCGGGCCTACCCAGAGCAGCTCGACTGGTTGGCAGAACGCTTCGTCACCTGCCCAGAGACAGTCGCCTGCCCTGGCACCGGGTGATCAATGCGGCGGGAAAAATCAGCCTGCCACTGGACAGCGACAGCGGCAAAAAACAGATAGCACGCTTGCAAAAAGAAAATATTCGGGTCGATGGCTGCCGTATTAGCCTGGCAAAATATCGGTGGCGCCCTTAAACCTGCAGAGGACGGAATGAATTCACCCAGCATACGCGAAGCGCTGCTCAATCGGCGCATGCTCATCTGTATCTTCACCGGTTTTGCCTCCGGCATGCCGCTGTATTTACTGATATCCCTGGTGCCTGCCTGGCTGCGTTCTGAGGGGGTTGGGCTGGCGGAAATTGGTTTTTTTGCCCTGATTGGGCTGCCCTACACTTGGAAATTTATCTGGTCACCCTTTCTCGACCGCTACCAATTATGGCTTTTTACCTACAGCCCCGGACTGCGCCGCAGCTGGATGCTCGGCACCCAGATTGCCTTATTTATCAGCATTGCTGCCCTGGGCTTTTTGGATCCCGAAAGTCAGCTGTGGCCGATCGCCTGGGTCTGTCTGGGCATCGCCTTTTTAAGCGCGACTCAGGATATAGTGCTGGATGCTTACAGGCGTCAAATTCTTCCGGATAACGAGCTGGGCCTGGGTAACTCGATTCATGTTAATACTTACAGGTTGGCCGGCCTGATACCTGGATCACTGTCATTAATTCTGTCTGATATTCTGCCCTGGGAAACTGTATTTGTTATCACCGGTGCTTTTATGCTGATCGGTATTGGGCTGACCCTAAGTATTGAAGAGCCCCAGAGATCAGAATTCCATCCCACTACCTTAGCCAGCTCGGTCACTGAGCCCTTTAAAGAGTTTACCTCCCGACAGGGGGTCCGGCAGGCAGGCCTGATTTTGCTATTTATTTTTATGTATAAGCTGGGCGACAGCATGGCCACAGCTCTGGCCACTCCCTTTTATCTGGATATGGGCTTTAGTAAAACTGAGATAGGCTCAGTGGCGAAATTTGCCGCGTTGGTGCCCATGATTGTGGGTGGCATGCTGGGCGGTATTTTGATGGTTAGAATAGGGATTAATCGCGCCCTCTGGCTATTTGGCGCCGTGCAAATACTCTCTATTTTGGGGTTTGCAGTGATGGCACGGGTGGGTGAAGGACTCTGGCTGCTGGCCCTGGTCATTGGCTTTGAATATCTGGGTGTTGGCCTGGGCACCGCCGCCTTTATCGCCTTTATTTTCCGCGTTACCAATCCGGCCTTCGCCGCTACTCAGCTGGCTCTATTTACCGCCCTGACCGCCGTGCCGCGCACATTCGCCAGCTCTGTCACGGGCGTAATTGTGGAAACTGTGGGCTGGGAAAACTTCTTTTATCTGTGCACATTACTCGCCATTCCGGGCATGCTATTGCTATTTAGAGTTGCGCCCTGGAATGAGACCGAAGGAAAAGCAAAAGAGGCAAAAGAAATCTCTAACTCAGAATCACCAGAATAGCTATAACTACCAACCAAGCGGTCATGGCCCGCCCCATCAGCGACACCAGACTGCTGATCGCCGTCGGGCTCAGGCTCAGAGCGGCTTCGTTTTGCAGTGCCCCTCTTATGGCATGGCGCAAAAATTCAGCGGTGCCAATGCTGCGGGAAAATATCAGTTGGCGAGTCGAGCCCGCAGCCTGGGAGAAGTTGCCCACCAAGCCCAGAGTAATGCCCAGCAAGCGCACCGGCAGCCACTCCATTAACCATAGCCACTTGGTCGCTCGGCGGTCTTGGTTATCCAATCTTAGGTCACCGTGCAGGGCGAGCAAACGATAGGCCAGTGCCGCCGGCGCACCCAGCAAAAAGAACCAGAATACCGCCGCAAACGAGCGCTCAAAGATGCGGTATGGCAGCGCGGCAAAGATTTCCTCTTTTAGATCCTCAGCGGACTCGGCAGATCCCTCTCGGTAGGCTGTGTTAAACACCGCGGCATCGTGGAAGGCCGCCTGTAGATCATCCCGCTGTAAATCGGAACTCAGCAATGTGATCT
>JBMZST010000255.1:0-2911 GCA_049623265.1 Porticoccaceae bacterium | reverse complement strand
ACTCTGACAAGCTGTGGCTGGTTGGGTCTGCGTGACCGCACCAACGATTATCTGCTGGCTGAGGAGACCGAGCCCACCCTGATACCGGGAGAGATGCAGGCTCAGCAAAGCACCAGTCAATTGGGGCAGATCTTTCCTATTCCCTCGATTCCTGCCACCTCGGTTGAAATAGAGGGGTTTGAGGTGCCGAGACCCCAGCCCGCTTCGGTCAACACCTTTGAGCAGTTGGTAAAAATCCAGTCCGTGGATGGCCGCCGCTGGGTGCTTATCAATATCTCACCGAGTGAGACCTGGCCTCGGGTGCGCAATCTGTTAAATCGCAATGGAATACCCTCAGCGATGGCAGAGGGCTCCTCGGGCATTATTGAGACTGTGTGGGTGACTTTTAATAGTGATGAGGAGAATAGCCATAGATTCAGATTCTCAATCTCCCCTGGAGTGCAGATCGACTCCACAGAAATCTCAGCCCTGCATCAGCAAGTGTCTCGTGGCTCTGAAGAATCGGCGCAATGGCCAGATGACTCAGATAGTGACAGCAGAGAGCAGGATATTTTGACTATCGTAGCCAACGATCTAGCCTCTGCAGCCAATTTTGCATCAGTCTCCTTGCTAGCACAGAAGATAGGTGGTGAGGCCAAAGTTGAGATAGTCACCCCTGAGGTGGCGGACCCTTATATTCTGGTTAAGCTGGGGTTTGATCGCTCTTGGGCGTCGATCAGCTACTCTACCGAGCGCGGAGGTTTTACCACCATTGACCAAAATCGCAGTGAGGGTGTGATGTACGTCAATTACACCGAGCCTGTAGAGGAAGAAGAGGGCTTCTTTAGCGGCTGGTTTGGTGGCGGCTCTAAGAATAAGGTGTTAGAGAGCAATTACCGGGTGCTGGTGCAGTCTGTAGGCGCCAATGTAGAGGTACGTATCGTTAGCGCCGATGGCGAGAGTCTGGGTCAAGCCGAATCTCTGCGCCTGTTAAAACAACTGCGTTCTAATATGTCCTAAGCCGCTGTCGATATGCGGTTTGCATCTCTGGGTAGTGGCAGTAAAGGCAACTCGACGCTGGTTGAGTGGCGCGACACCTGCCTGATGGTGGACTGTGGTTTTTCTGTGAGAGACACAGTCCATCGCATGGCCAGGTTGGGGAAGAGCCCCGAGGATCTCAGCGGTATTCTGGTAACTCACGAGCACAGTGACCATTGGAAAGGGGTAGTACCCCTGGCCAATAAATACGATATCAGGGTCTACCTCACGGCGGGTTGCCTTAAAAGCCGCAATCTTGATAATCCCAGCACCGATTTCGAAGTGATCGACAGTCATCGTGAATTTGCCGTGGGTGATATCAGGGTGACTCCGGTGCCTGTGCCCCACGATGCGCGGGAGCCAGTCCAATACCTGTTTAATAGCGACAGCCACCGTCTGGGCGTGCTCACAGATATAGGCTCACTAACGCCTCATGTAGAAGCTCAGTACGCCCGTTGCGATGCGCTGCTGGTCGAGGCTAACCATGATCTGGATATGCTGGCAGCTGGACCTTACCCGTCGTTCTTAAAGGATCGAGTCGGCGGTCAGTGGGGGCATCTTAATAACCAGCAGACAGCTCGCCTTGTCGCCAATCTGGCGCAGGACCAATTACAACATTTGGTGATTGGTCATATCAGTGAAAAAAATAACAGCTTAGAACTGGTGCAATCAGCGATTGATGAGGTGTTTACAGCTGATGGCAATCTCTTTTACGCCTGTCAGCAGGAGGGTTTTGACTGGCTGTATCTTAAATAAGCTGGTTTTTGCTCGACTCGGTCTATTTCTGAAGCATTTTTTTTTTCGCATGGCAATAGGCTTTGCGACGAAAGAACCGTTTTTTTGCTTGATATTTTGTTTTTTTTCCACAGATAGGTAAACTTTCTAATATCAATTTTAAGAAAGTGACGTAAGTCATTGATATTTAGCTGAGAGTTTCGTAACTCATTGATATTTATGAAGTTTATTATCTGGTTAAATTTTGACCAATTTAACAAAAAGGCCCTGTTTTTGTGGCTTTAGCCCAGTTGTTCTGTGCCTAATCCACAAAGTTATCCACAGCTTCTGTGGAAAAGTTTTGCACCAGATTAACGCATGGTTTATCAAAAGTAATAGCCCCGAGCGCCAAGATCAGTTACTCAGGGCAGTCAAGGCTGGTGATAGGTGGGCTGGGTAGTAAATCTGATAGAGATTTGATGTCGAGGCAATTTAAATCTGGATTGTCGGTTAAATTTACCCGTTGTAACTGACCAAGAAACATCAGAGGTTTAATATTTATTAAGCGATTGTTGGCTAGATTAATCGTTGTCAACTGGGTAAATCGGTTGAGGCCCTGAAGAGATTCAATGCCGGCATAGGTACATATCAACGCTGTTAACTGCTCGGCGCGAAGAATACGTTGATCCGCTATGGTCTGGTTAATGCAGGCCCTAAGTCCTGCATCGGGCACCTGGTAATCGTTAAATAACTGCGGTGGACTATAGAGCTCTCTGTCGTTTACGGTAACCTGATAACCTTGGCAGCCAGCAATGACCAACAGAAGCAGCGCAGTGATTGCTGTTTTCTTCATCCTTTAATGTCCCCTGAGTCTGATTCTCAAGTATATGTGTTTAAATAACGCCATGACCAGTATTAAAGTTTCCTTTACTCAACCCGAACTACAGCCGGCCGCCACGGCCCTGGGTAAGCAGCTAAATCTAGCGCTAATTTATGCGGATGAGCTCGCTGCCGTCAGTCGAAATCCTGATCTAGCCGGAGTCCAACCCAGCTATCACCTTCAGCTGGCCCCCGAAGGGTTGTCGCTGCTCCCGATCAGACGCAAACAGCATGGCCCAATACGCTGCGACTTTAACAGTGGCGCGCTGACCCATAGGCGTAAATTCGGCGGCGGCAATGG
>JBMZST010000254.1:0-2926 GCA_049623265.1 Porticoccaceae bacterium | reverse complement strand
CGCTCCTCAGAGCGGGGGGCGTATTCTATAGAACGCCGACCCTTTGTCAACAGTGTTAGGCGAATTATTTAACTTTAATTTCACCCTTCAAAACTGACCTGAATTTTGCTTCTCAACATTGCTGTTGGGAGCGCGCATTCTAGCGTCGGAATTGAACATGTCAACAGTAGAAATCAAATAAATTTAGCGCTCTTCGATTTCCGCATTTTGCCGCTGTTTTATTGGCGGCTCACCCGGTTGGGAGCGCGCATTCTACAGACAGGCACTAGACTGTCAACAAGTATTTCGAATTATTTTCAGACGGGCTTCAAAGTCATGGAAAAAGGCGCTAAACACGCTCAAACAGATGGTATTTTTTCTTGCCCAGGCGAACCAAAAAGAAACGCCCGTGAAGCGCATGCTCATTTGCAAAGCTCTGGGGAGCCGACATATTGTCTTGCGAACCTTTGGCGACACCATTAATAAACACCGAATTACGCCCCAGCGCATCTTTCACTTCACGCCCAGCTTTAGCCATGCCGCAGTCTGTCAGCAAATTGGTCAGAGGCTTGTCGACTAAATCTGCAGCGGACAGCTGGGAAAATGGCAGCCCATCCTGACCCAACTGCTCAAAATCCTGCTCAGATAATTGATTGGGGTCACCACTAAACAGGGCCTGGGTAATACGCAGCGCAGCTTTCAGGCCGTGTTCGCCATGAACCAGCGCCGTGGCCTCGCGCGCAAGAATACCCTGGGCTTGAGGGCGTCCCTCGGCCGCGGCATCTGCCGCCTTTATAGCCTCAATCTCCGATAGAGGCAGGAAGGTAAAGTAGCTGAGGAATTTGTATACATCAGCATCGGCAACATTGAGCCAGAACTGATAGAAGCTGTAGGGGGAGGTTTTTTTGGCGTCGAGCCAAACCGCCCCAGCTTCAGTTTTGCCAAACTTGGTGCCATCTGCCTTGGTGATTAGAGGTACAGTTAGACCAAAGCACTGAGCCTGATTCTGGCGACGAGCCAAATCTATGCCGCTAACTATATTGCCCCATTGATCGCTGCCACCCACTTGCAGCGTGCAGTTATAGCGACGGTTGAGCTCGGCGAAATCTAAACCCTGCAATAGAGAGTAGGAGAATTCGGTAAAGGATATGCCAGAGCCCTCGCGATCAATACGCTGCTTCACCGACTCTTTGGCAATCATATTATTCACCGAGAAGTGCTTGCCGACATTGCGCAGGAAATCAAGGGCTGTCATGTCTGCGGTCCAATCTAGGTTATTGGCCACTATGGCAGCATTGTCAGCGCAGTCAAAATCGATAAACTGACTGACCTGTCCCTTTATTTTATCGGCCCACCCGGCAATAACATCTGGCGTATTCAGCTTGCGCTCATCGGCCTTAAAGCTGGGATCACCAATCATGCCTGTAGCGCCGCCAACCAGAGCAATGGGCGTATGGCCGGCTTCCTGGAAGCGTTTAAGTACCAGCAGCGGCACCAAATGGCCAAGATGCAGACTGTCGGCAGTTGGATCAAAGCCGCAATAAACTACCTGGGGCTGATCCAGATGCCCCTCAAGCTCTTGGTCACCGGACATCTGTGCGACCAGGCCACGACTGCGTAATTGCTCAATTAATTGCTTACCACTCTGCTTCATTGTTTGAAATTTCACCGCTGGATTACAAGGATCGCCAACTCTACAGATTGGTGCGCCAAATTCAAGAATTTATGACATTCGCAGCAAATCGCGGCTTTTTACCACTATCTGCGGCTCATATTTACCAAAAAGCACGAGGTTCACATTGTAACCTGTTAATAAATCAGGCTAAACTTGCGCGAATTTTGTTATTTGGCGTATCTCTGTAATGAGTATCCTGCACAAATTCGGCGGTGTCTTGCTTTCAGTATTTCGCGAGTTCCCGCGTCGGCATCTTATTATCTCATCGGCTCTGGCCGGTTGCCTGCTCGCCCTAACGGCTTATCCCAGCAAACACACCGAAGTGAGGCGCCAGATCGCCGAGCCCATCTCCATTGTGATAGAAGAACCCTCACCGGAACCAGAGGCCCGAACGAGCCAGGATTTTGATCTCAACTGGAATGAGCAACGCGTCGCTAGCGGTGACAATCTATCCACCCTGTTTCAGCGCGCCAACCTCAGCCCGATCGACGTATATAAGGTGTCCTCCTCAAAGTCTGGCAAGTCGCTGCGCAACCTCTACCCTGGCGAAACATTACGTTTCGGTGTCGACAGTGATGGTCACCTGGCTCAACTGCACTATATAAAGTCACCCCTCGAGAGCCATGTGTTTAGCTACAGAGACGGTGGTTATGTGGCTGAGAAAAAGCTGCGCACTCCAGAGATACTGGTAAGTTACCGTGAAGGTGTAATCGCCGACTCACTCTATATGGCAGGTAAACAGGCTAATCTTCCCGATAAGCTTATTATGGAGCTGGCCAATATTTTTGGCTGGGATATTGATTTTGTGTTTGATATTCGCCGCGGAGACTCCTTCGCTCTCACCTATGAAGATAGATATCTGGAAGGTGAAAAGCTGGGCACGGGTAATATTATTGCCGCCTCCTTTACCAATCGTGGTAAAACCTATCAGGCCGTGCGCTACACTGATAGCAAAGGGCGCAGCGATTACTACACGCCAGAGGGACGCAGCATGCGCAAAGCTTTTCTGCGCACTCCACTGGATATATTCCGAATTAGCTCTGGGTTTAATCTGCGTCGTAAACACCCTATTCATAAGAAAATCAAAGCTCATCGCGGAGTCGACTACGCAGCACCTCGAGGCACCCCGGTCTATGCAGCAGGGGATGGCAAGGTTATCGCCGCTGGATACAGCAAACCCAATGGCAACTATGTCTTTGTCCAGCATGGTCAGACATACACCACCAAATATCTTCACCTGAATAGCAAGAAAGTACGCAAAGGGCAGACTGT
>JBMZST010000253.1:0-2944 GCA_049623265.1 Porticoccaceae bacterium | reverse complement strand
CCCATTGAATATCGTATGTCTCAGTCAACCCAACCATGAAAACCCTGTTTCTGTGCACTGATTCTAGTAGAATGGCGCACTTTTAAAATTGACACCGGACAACACTGAGTCCCGTTGGAGCAATTATCGCAATGACCAGCCATGCACAACCCGCCTTCGAGCTTTTGCGCGAACAGGAGATTCCCTCCCTTAAATTGCAATATCAGGAGTATCGCCATCGTGAAACCGGCGCTCAGCATATTCACCTGGCCGCAGACAATAAGGAAAATGTATTTTTGGTTGCATTGCGCACTGTGCCCATGGATTCCACTGGCGTTGCGCATATTCTCGAGCACACAGCGCTCTGCGGCAGCGAAAAGTATCCGGTGCGCGACCCCTTTTTTATGATGATCAGGCGCTCGCTTAATACCTTTATGAATGCATTTACCAGCAGCGACTGGACCGCTTACCCCTTCGCCAGCCAGAACAAGAAGGACTTTAACAATCTGTTGAGTGTCTACCTGGATTCGGTGTTTTTTGCCCGTTTAGATCCCTTGGATTTCGCCCAGGAAGGCCATCGTCTCGAATTCGCCGATGCCGCTGACGCCTCATCTGAACTGACCTTTAAAGGGGTGGTGTACAACGAGATGAAAGGCGCCATGAGTTCTATCAACTCGGTTCTCTGGCAGACTATGAGCAAGTACCTGTACCCCACCAGCACCTACCATTACAACAGCGGTGGTGAACCCGCGGATATCCCCGATTTAACCTACGAGCAGTTTAAAGCTTTCTATCAGACCCATTATCACCCCAGCAACGCCATCTTTGTAACCTTTGGCGATATACCTGCGGCAGAGCACCAGCAGCATTTTCAGGAGCAGGCTCTGCATCGCTTTAAGCGTCTAGACTGCCATATTGCAGTGACTGACGAGCAGCGCTACAGCCAACCCCAGTATTTTGAAGAGACCTATGCCTATGATGGCGGCAAAGAGGCAGATAGCAGTGATCAGGGCGTTCCGGCGGACAATACACATATAGTGATGTCCTGGCTGCTGGGAGATTCGACGGACCTAGAAGCCACTATGCAGGCTCGCCTGCTGTCCAGCGTGCTGCTCGACAATAGTGGCTCACCGCTGCAAAAAGCTCTGGAGACTACTGCTCTGGGCACGTCCCCTTCGCCCATGTGCGGCCTAGAGGATTCTCAGAAAGAGCTCTGCTTCGCCTGCGGTATTGAAGGCTCCAACCCAGAGAGCGCCGATGCCCTGGAAAACCTAGTCTTAGAGGTGTTACAAGAGGTGGCAGACAATGGCTTACCCCAGGAGCAGGTGGCTGCCAGCTTGCATCAGCTAGAGTTGAGTCAGCGCGAACTTTCTGGAGGCGGATACCCCTATGGTTTGCATCTGATACTGACCAGCCTGACCAGTGCCACCCACCGCGGTGATCCAGTATCACTGTTAAACCTGGACCCAGTTTTAGACAAGCTGCAGCAACAGATTACCGATCCGGAATTTATCAAATCTCTGGCCCGCGATCTGCTGTTAAACAACCCCCATCGCACAAGACTGGTGTTAAAGCCGGATACCGCCCTAGGTCAGCAAAAAGAGCAGGCGGAGAAGGATCGCTTAGCCGCTATCAAGGCCTCTCTGAACGACAGTGAAAAGCAGCGTATTATTGACGAAGCAGCAGCGCTCAAAGCACGCCAGGAGATGGAAGAAGACCTTGAGATTTTACCCAAGGTAGGTATCGAAGACGTCCCCGCAGAGATCGCCTATGTCGACAGGCACAGCCAGGTTGGAGGCCCAGTGCCGATCACTAACTACAGCGCCGGAACCAACGGATTGGCCTATCAGCAGATTATTATGCCCATGCCTGTGCTGACAGACGCCCAGATGGATTTGCTGCCCCTGTACAGTACCTGTGTTACAGAAATGGGTGTGGGTGACCGCGACTATCAACAGACTCAACTCTGGCACTCGGCGGTGGTCGGCGCCTACTCCGCCTCAGCTTCGGTGCGCACCGACAAAGAAAGCCTAGATAAACTCCATGGCAATATCAGCTTTACCGGCAAAGGACTGGCCCGCAATCAGTCGGCTATGACAGAGTTAATGCAAGAGTCGGTGCAGCGGGTACGCTTTGATGAACTGCCCAGACTGCGTGAGCTGATATCTCAGATTCGCACCTACCGCGAATCTTCAATCACGGGCAATGGCCATGTGCTGGCCATGACTGCTGCTGCCAGTGGGCTGTCTGCCAATGGTTATCTCAGTCAACGCTGGGGCGGTATGACCGGTTTGGCACTGCTAAAAGCCCTGGATCAGAGCCTAAATACGGAAGATGGACTGCAACAACTATCAGAGCAGTTACAAACCATTCACCAGTTAATTTTAAACCAGCCCAGACAGTATCTGCTGGTCGCTGAACCCGATCGGCTCGAAGACTTTGGTGCCGTAATGCAGGCGGGTTTCTCCCCCAGCCCAGCAGCTCCCAAGGACAACCTGATCAACTTCACACCGCGACTGACAGCGGTCAACCATTGCTGGACCGCCAATACCCAGGTGAGCTTCTGCTCAAAGGCCTACCCCACGGTGGCCACCAGCCACCCAGATGCTGCGGCGCTCAATGTTCTGGGCGGGGTATTGCGCAATGGCTATCTGCATCGGGCCATTCGCGAGCAGGGTGGCGCCTATGGTGGCGGTGCCTCTCAGGACAATCAAACCGGCGCATTCCGTTTTTATTCCTATAGAGACCCAAGAATCTCCGGCACCCTGTCTGATTTCGATAACGCCATTGACTGGGTGCAGCAACAAAGTCTGGGCTATGAGAAAGTCGAGGAGGCGATTTTAGGGGTAGTTGGCGGACTGGATAAACCGGGCTCACCGGCGGGTGAAGCCATTCAGGCCTTTCACGCTGAACTCAATGGTCGCGGCAAAGCCTGCACTGAGCAGTTTAGAAATCGCGTGCTAGC
>JBMZST010000252.1:0-2948 GCA_049623265.1 Porticoccaceae bacterium | reverse complement strand
CAAAAATTTGATGATCTACCATTGCACAGAGACACTGGATTATCTGAAACTGGGCCGCTGTTGCCAACTGCCCCTCAAATTCCGCTGCTGGAATTATCACGTCATTGTAACCGAGAGTCGCTGAGAGTAAATCATCATTGACCGCCGATAGCAGAATAATATTTAGTCCCTTGTCAATTGCCGCTTCAATTGCGGTCAGCAGAGCCAAACTATTGTCTCCTGCGCTGACCACCAAAATCACATCGCCGCTATTTCCCTGCACCTGCACGGTCTGGGCATAACGTTCGGCACCAAAGGAATTGTCCACCAGTTTATTGATATTCAGTGCCGGGAACCCCGGGCGCTCAATCTCAAAGCCCTGAGCCAGATAATCTGCAAACAGCTGAGACAGAGGTACCGCCGATTTGTCGCCACAGCTAAAAATAGTATTGCCTGCCAACAGAGCCTGGGCAATTTTTTCCGCCGCTGCCGCCATAGGACCAGCAAAAGTATCGCCGACCACCATGGTAGTCTCAATCAATTTTTGAAAATGGGTAAAAATCTGCTTGTCCATAATACCTTTACGCGGTTGTCTAACACTGCACAGTTGCGATCACATAATAATATTCTGAATCCAGTCGATGGCATAGCCTTTTCGCAAAGTCTGAGGATCAACGCCACCGCGGGTTGGTGCCGGGGCTATGGCCACCGCATCAAAACGTGTGGGGCTAGCGGTAGGGTAACCCGAGGCCTGCAGGTAACTCGCCGCCGCTGCATTTAGCCGCCGACACTTGCTGGCAGTAATAGATGCCAGAGCGCCACCAAAGGCCTGAGAGCGCCGAAATCGCACTTCCACAAAGACTATACAGTCCGCCTGTTGCATTATCAGGTCAATTTCGCCACGACGGGTACGAAAATTTTTGATCAACAGCTGCAGACCCTGGTCTAAAAGGTATTCGCAGGCTAAGTCTTCGGCCTGGCTGCCTGAGAGATGGTTGGACTGACTGTCTGCTCCTTCCATGAGCTCCTGCTTGCTGTTACCACAGCTATAAGAGATTGCTTTTTAGCGCGGTAGCTCCACCACCTGACCGCGCTGGAATTTGGCCCACTTTTGTTGCCGTCTGATAATGCCATCGGACAGCGACAGCAAGCCGGTGGCCCCAAACAGGTTATGCTCCTGCTCAGACTGTAGCTCGCGCAGATTTCTGTGCAGCAAAAAGGCGTCGTGACCCACGGCATAGAGATGACGATAGGCGGTGTGCAGACGCTTGTCCGGTGTCAGTTCTCTGGTCAGTTGGCCGGGCAGTGTCCAGGGCATAGCACTAAACTCAACACCGCTTAAATCCCGGTCCAGTTCCGCCTGCTCTACGCCATTGTAGATATGTGAGGTAGCCACCACTGGCACATCAGAGGCATAGAGGAAATCCAGCGCCGGTTTAATCTGCCGACCCACCACCGGATAGCCTAGCACTACCACCAGATCAATATCCTGCCGACGCCTGGCCTGAGACTTCACCTGGCTATTTACAAAGCGCTTAATCTGCAGTGCGCGATCCTCACTGAGGTCGATCAGCAGTGGCGGCTTGAGCACTGGGGTGAAATCTTTGATGGCCGAGGGGTAGGCTACTCGGTCTAGCAGAGTGCCGCCTTTTTCTGTCCAGTAACGATCAAAAAAATCGGCCGAATTGCGTCCCCAGCCATTGTCGGGCGAGATTAGCAGCACATTGCGCTTGCCTTGCAACCAGGCGCGGTCCGCGATCTGTGTGATTTCATCCTGAGGTGACAGGCCAAACTGAAACAGATTGTCTGGTTGGAGCCCGGTGTTCAAATCCACTCGATTTAAACTCAGGGTGGGAACCGGCAGACTCTCCAGCGGCAGCAGTGCCTCCACCTCAGATTGGCGCATAGGGCCAATAATCATTTCCGCGCCGTCCTCCACCGCATTGTTATAGGCTTTTTGCAGCGACTGTACACTGGTGTCGTAGAGGCGAATTTCGGGTGCGTCCCCAGAGGCGCTATTGTCGAGAAACTCGTAGTAGGCACCCATAAAGCCGTCTAGCAGGGTGTAGCTGGGCACCTCATAATTATCCTGCAGTGGCAACAGCAGAGCCACTTGGGCAGGGGCTGAGGAACGGCTAAATGACCTTAGGGCTCTAATTGCCCTGGGCGGTGTTTTCGCCGCTGGGTGAGTTCTCCAGCGGCGCTGCCAATCTGCAAAAGCCAGGGTTCTCGACTGAGCATCGGCCTGGTGCTCGCGGTTTAACTGTGCCAGTTGCAGCCAGCCCGCCAGCACTGTGTTGCTGTGGTACTGTCCCTGCTGCAAATAGCTATATGGCAGCACGGAGAGGCGCCGCCACAGGCCGTTGTGCACAGCGCGAATATCCTGTTGCTTCTTAAGCAGCTTGGCAAAGTCGATGGAGGCCAGTAAACCCTGCTCGGTATTGCCCAGAGCAAAATAAATATCGGCCTGCAGACTGAGCATGCGTCTTAGCATGACTGCATTGAAGGTTTTGCTGCTGGCTATAAAGCGATCCTGAGCCAGGCGCTCGGCCGCGCCCTGGGGATTGTCCAGACTGAGTTCGAGCTCGGCCACAAACAGGTTGAACTCAACATACTCTGCATCAGTCAATTGCTCAGTAACCACCAGCTTTGTTGCCTCGGTGCTGGATTTCAGATCACCGGCGCTGGCGAACAGCATGGCGGCCTCAAAAATACGCTGGTCTGGGTTGGCCGCCAAGGGCGCTGATTCCAATATTGTCTGGGCTCGTTGCTGTGCACTGATATCCTCAACCTTCACAGCACTGATAACAGGTACGCGCACGTTATCCTGAGTTGGGGTTGGCGCACAGCCACCAATAAAGGCTAAGATGCCCAACGCAGCAACAATTAATAGAAGACGCTTTTTATTCATGAGCTCAAATCAATCCGGTACGTTATACATAGTCGCGACACCCATAGGTCATCTGGGT
>JBMZST010000251.1:0-2957 GCA_049623265.1 Porticoccaceae bacterium | reverse complement strand
AAGCAGTCAACGCCAGCCTGGGAGCCAATCAGTTGAGTTTGATTCCAGGCGCCAAAACGGTTGTCGTTGTAGCTGATAATGGCGACATCCTGGCTATCGCAGCGCAGCGCTTTCTGTTTGGCCAGGCGGCCAGTCATCAGAGATTTCCCCGAGCCCGAGCTGCCGGCAATCAAGTGAATCCCCTGCATATCATCCAGCAAGGCCAGGTGCTCAATACCATTGCCTAAGATCTGGGCTATTTCCTGTATAGCCGAGTTGAGGTCGGCACAGCTGTTAATGGTATCACTGAGTAGGGCACGCAGTGACACTGGCATACCGGTTTCGTTAAAGGCTTCTATCAGGGGGCGCATATGATCGCTCACTGATCTGGTGCCATTCCAGGCATCCAGTTGCTGGGACAGTTTAAATTCCCGCCGCATCACCTCAAATTCCTGTTTCACCAGATTCACAATCTCTCTCGCCTGCAGTTGGTCGCGATCATTCGTGATGCTATGGCTGTCTGCCGCTGGCGGCAACGGCGCTTCAAGACTCATATCTCGAGCTGGGGTGTAACACTGGTCCTCAGCCGGGGGTGTTGTTTTAAACACATGTGTTTCCATAACCTGATCGAAATCCACGGTATCTGAAAAATCAAATTCAGGCAGATCTACGGGCGGCACCTGCATCTCGTTGAGAGTCTTTTCCGTTTCAGGCGGCACCTCAATAGCGACAATAATCTCGGTCTTCTCGTTGGCTTTTTTATTAGACACCACGAGGGCGTCCTGGCCATAGAGCTCCAGTACCTTGTCCATTGCCGCACGGCTATCTTTAGCGAGAATTCTTTGTAGTTCCATCGTCTTGTTACCCTGTTATGAATTGGTGACGTCGACATCGACCGTGGCCACAACCTTAACGGCCTGGTCATCGGGGATTTCACTGTAAGAGAGAACAGTGAGATCGCTGAGGCGATGTCTTATGATTTTAGCTAGCCAGGGTCGAATGCCGGGCGATACCACCAATACGGCGGGATGTCCCTGATTTTCAACCTCTTCGGTGTTCTCGGCCAGGGCCTTAAATAGGCCCTCAGCCAATGTGGGCTCAATAACCAGGCCCTGAGTGCTGCTGCTCTGCTGCAGAATATTGTGAAGCATCTGCTCCAGCGAGGGGTTTAGGGTGATAACCGGCAGGCTATCATTGATATCCACCAAACCCTGGACAATCATGCGCCCCAGTCTAGGCCGCACAGCTGCCGTTAATTCATCGGCGTCCTGGGTGTTGCTGCTCTCAGTGGACAGCACTTCAATAATGGTGCGCATATCTCTGACTGAAACCCCTTCGTCGAGTATGTTTTGCAGCACCTTGGTAATAGTTGCCAGCGGCAGTTTGCCCGGGACCAGATCCTCAACCAGCTTGGGCGATCGATCTGCTACCTTGTCCAGCAGCTGCTGAGTTTCATCATGGCTGAGCAGTTCTGAAGCACTGTTGCGCAGCAATGTGTTGAGATGGGTAGCAATGGCAGTGGCCGGGTCGACAACGGTATAGCCCAGAGTTCGTGCATAGTCCCTCTGCGAGGGTTCAATCCAAATGGCATCCAATCCAAAGGCGGGCTCTTTTGTTGGGGTACCCTCAACGGTGCCATGAACCTGGCCCGGGTTGATAGCCATTTCTTTGCCCACTTTAATTTCACCTTTGCCGCGAACCACACCATTCATCACAATATGGTAGACATCAGGAGCCAAATCCAGGTTGTCGCGGATACGAATGGGCTGTACCAAAAAGCCCAGCTCCGCCGAGAGTTTTTTGCGCACACCTTTGACTCGGGGCAGTAGTTGACCGCCGGTCTCTGGGTTGACGAGAGGAATCAGGCCATAACCTATGTCCAGAGCGACCAGATCGACCTGGTCTACATCGTCCCAATCCAGCTCTTGCTCCATAGGGTCGTCAGCCGTTTCATCCTCTGTGGCTGCGGCATCTATCAGTTCACCCAGCTCCGCTTGCTTGCGCATAGCCATACCTAGAGCGCCGGCGCCAAGGCCCAGAGTCAAAAAGATCCAGGTTGGCATACCGGGCACCAGTCCCAGCATAATCAAAATACCGCCTGCGACAAGAAGAGCCACTGGGTTGTTGAGCTGAGTTTTAGCCTGATCTGTCATGGATTCAGATGTGGTGACCCTGGTAACAATAATGGCTGTTGCCAGCGACAGTAATAAAGAGGGAATCTGAGCAACAAGGCCATCACCAATGGTCAACAGCACATAGATACGACCGGCGTCGGCAAAGCTGAGGTCATGCTGGCCAAGGCCAACAATTAGGCCGCCAATAATATTGATCAGCAGAATTAGCAGGCCGGCAATGGCATCGCCTTTCACAAACTTTGACGCACCGTCCATGGAGCCGAAGAAGTCCGACTCCTGAGCAATCTCTTCGCGGCGTCGTTTTGCCATCTCCTGGTCGATGACACCGGCATTGAGATCAGCATCAATGGCCATCTGTTTGCCGGGCAGGGCATCTAGAGTGAAGCGAGCAATCACTTCCGACACCCGTCCAGCACCTTTGGTAACCACGATAAAGTTAATAATCATCAAAATAGTAAAGATGATAAAACCCACCAGATAGTTGCCGGCGATAACAAACTCGCCAAAGGCCTCAATCACCTTGCCGGCAGCGTCTGGCCCCTCGTGGCCCTTGACCAGCACCAGCCTGGTGGAGGCAACATTGAGCCCGAGCCGCAGCATGGTCGCCAGTAGTAAAATCGCAGGGAACGACGAGAAGTCCAGTGGTTTAGTGCTATTGATGGCGATCATAATAATCACCACCCCGAGTAAAATATTAAAAGTAAAAAGAAAATCCAGTAAAAATGATGGCAGCGGTAATATCAGCATCGACAAAATCAACAGTACCAGGAACGGAATGCCTAGACCGGAGAGTTCGATTTTTGACATGTCCTGACGTATATTTGACAGTATCGCGTTAGCCAT
>JBMZST010000250.1:0-2985 GCA_049623265.1 Porticoccaceae bacterium | reverse complement strand
TACCAACTGAGCTACGCCAGCATCTCTACAAACGGTGCGCGATTTTAGTGAAACTAGAGACTATTAGCAACCTTATCTGGGGGTTCTTTTGGTTTTTTTATGGGTTTAGGGTCGAATAGCCCCAACTGAGGCAGATCAGGGCCTGTAGAACGGAAAAAGACAATAAATAGTGGCGCCATTTAGCTCTTAGGAAATTAAGGTCTCATGATATTCCACGCCGGCAACAGCTAAGCCATCGAGCACCAGCGAAGGCACCTGATCGGCGGGCAGTGATAGGGCCCCCGCCACTGTTGCAGCATCACCACCAGTAATAACAATGGAGGCTGGGTATTGGCTGGCTAATTTTTCTATAGTTGCCACTGCCGCTAGCAGGCAGCCTCGATTGACCGCGTCTTGGGTGCAGGCACCAGGCACCAGCATATTGAGAGGCTCTATTTCATCGACCTGAACCCTGTCCGTCCCCTGCCACAACGCCTCACGCATCAGTCTTAGACCAGGGCAAATATAACCACCCAGATGCTGTCCCTGAGGGCCCACCAGGTCGATTGTGATAGCACTACCGGCGTCGACAACCAACAGCGCACCTGAATATTTCTGATAGGCGGCAACGGCAGCCAGCCAGCGATCTATGCCCAGGGTCTCTGGTTCGCTGTAGCCACAGCTGACACCAGCCACTGAAGGGGACACTCGGGCAATTCGCAACTCGATATTAAATTGTCGCTGTAGCTGCTGTCGCAATGCCTCAACCAGGCTTTGGTGTGCAACAGAGGCCACCCGAGCCTGACTTAAACTGTCGATTTTGGATAGGTCGAGACCAGCGGCCATAACCTGCTCAGTGGGTTCAAAGCCTGAGCCTATAAGCACGGCGCCATCCTTAACGCGCCATTTAACAAAGCTGTTACCCGCATCTATATCTAAAATCACTTTGCCAACCTCAGACTGAGTTCGCCACCAATAAATCGCTGTATTTCGCCACTGGCAAGCTCCATCTCCAGCGCGCCGCCACTGTCGACGCCAATCACAGTGCCACTGATGGCATCGCGCACAGTAGTCACCGTGGCCTGCTGCCCTTTAAACGCATCGGCAGATTGCCACTCGTCTTTGTAGGGACCGAAGCCACTCGCCTGAAAGCTGTCGAGCACAACCAGGATATGATTGATCAAAGCGGCTGCCAAGCGGTTTCTGGAGATCGGCTCGGCTAACTGGCTGGCAATATCAGTCCATGCCTGATCGATTGCCGTTGCTGCAGCAGTCGGCATGGACACATTAATACCTACACCGACTACAACCGAGCAATGGCCGGCGGGGTCACCCAACATCTCTAGCAAAATGCCCCCCAATTTCATCTGGCCTATATAGATATCATTGGGCCACTTTAACTGCACATCCTCTAGGCCGAGCTCCAGCAGAGCCCGCCGCACAGCGACGCCCACTGCCAGACTTAGGCCCTCGAGACCTTCGGCGCCCCGCTCAAAGTCCCAGAGAATCGACATATAAATATTCGCCCCGAACGGGCTAACCCAGGTTTTACCACGTCGACCGCGGCCACCAGACTGACTTTCGGCGAACACTATAGAGCGGGCATAATCAGGGTTGTCAGCGCGCTCCCGAAGGTATTTGTTGGTGGAATCTATGCTGTGGAATATATGCAGCTGGTGCGGTCTAAGGTCTTTGGGCACTGTTAGCTGGCCATGAATGCACTCTGGGTCTAACAGCTCAAAACCTGCCGGCACCCTGTAGCCGGTGCCCTTGATGGATTCGAGCTGCAGCCCAATGTTCTCGAGCTTTTGTAGCTGTTTCCAAACGGCGGTGCGACTTACACCTAGACGCTCGCCCAGGCTTTCCCCCGAGTGGAAATCACCGTCTTTCAGAATCTCTAAAATTTTATGTTGTAATTCCGACACATTATTAGCCAGTTGTGTTTATCCAAATTAACCTTGCCGCCATAACCACCATCAGACAGCCAAACAGACGCTTTAGAGGCCGTTCGTCCAGTCTATGGGCCAGTAACGCCCCAAGTCGGGCGCTGGGCACGCTGGCGATGACAATGCCCAGCCAAGCTGGCACAAATATATAGCCCAAGGTGGCCTCAGGCAAACTCTGTGGCTGGGGCTCGACGCCAGCATAGATCAATGTAGAAAACAGCGCGATCGGCAGACCGCAAGCCGCGGCGGTCCCTACCACCTGATGCATTGGCACGCCAAAGTAAGTCAAAAATGGAATGCTCAACGACCCACCACCTATGCCAAACAGCGCTGAGATACTGCCAATGCCACCGCCCCCAACCATCAACACAGGCTTCCCGGGCTCCGTCCTCCCACCTGGCTGAGGTGTATAAAACAGCAGCTGGAAAGCCACCAGCATAAAGAAGCCAGCTAATAATAACTGCAAGCCACTGCCACTCAGCGATAGAGCAAACAGGCCTCCAGCCATAGCTCCCAAGACAATACCCGGGCTAATCCATTTGGCCAGATCCCAGCGCACCGAGTCCTTCTGAGCATGGGTATAAATGGAAGGAATGGAGGTAAAAATAATGGTAGCAAGAGACGTGCTGACAGCCATATGGGTAGCGCTGTCATGGGATATGCCCTGAAGCTCAAAAGTGATGATTAAAATGGGCACAATAATCACGCCACCGCCGATACCAAAAAGGCCGCCAATCAATCCAGCCATGGCTCCGAGGCCGAGATACAGGAGATATTCCATGGACATTGCCCCCTCTGATGGGCAGTAATTGCGACTTACTATGCCTAGAGTGCCTATTATGCCTCAGCCACTGCAAAGAGGGGGATTTTGTGCGTGGCGCCTTCGGCGTCCAACCCTCGTACCTACGATACAGAGGGTTTCACATGTACCCGAGAGTAGGGACTGAAAATCCTTGTTTCCCAAACAATAAAAAACCCCTGCAGCGTTGCTGCAGGGGTTTTTTATTGTTTAGAAGCCTGGCAATGACCTACTCTCACATGGGGAAGCCCCACACTACCA
>JBMZST010000249.1:0-2991 GCA_049623265.1 Porticoccaceae bacterium | reverse complement strand
TCGATAAAGACATTGCGCGCCGATTTGCGCAGTCGGGTACCCGAACACTCCGGGCAGTTGGAGGTAGCCATATATTTGGTCAGCTCCTCGCGCACCGAAGTGGATTCGGTCTCGCGATAGCGGCGCTCCATATTGTTGATCACGCCCTCAAAGCTGTGCTGTCGACGGAATACAGTGCCGCGATCGTTGACATAGTTAAAAGTGATCTCTTCATCATCACTGCCAAACAGAATTTTTTGCTGATGGATCGGGGACAGCTGCTCCCAGGGCTGCTCTATATCAAAGTCATAGTGTTCTGCGAGACTGGTGAGCATATTGTAATAAAACAAAGTACGACGGTCCCAACCGCGAATCGCACCCTCTGAAATGGATGCCTCCGGATGCTGGATAACCCGATCTATATCGAAGAACTGGTGCACACCTAAGCCGTCACAGGTGGGGCAGGCACCGGCCGGGTTGTTGAAGGAAAACAATCTAGGTTCGAGCTCATTGAGGCTGTAGTTGCAGATGGGGCAGGCAAACTTGGCGCTGAAAATCTGATCTTCTGTGCCTCCGTCCATATAGCTAATGGTTGCAAGTCCCTCAGCCAGAGCCAGTGCAGTTTCAAAGGATTCAGCCAGACGCAGGCCAATATCCTGCTTGACCTTAAAGCGATCGACGACCACTTCAATGGTATGCTTCTTCTTTTTATCCAGGACAGGAGCTTCATCCAGATCGCAGACAAGGCCATCGATGCGAGCGCGTATAAAACCCTGGCGTCTAAGGTTGTCCAGCAGATGTACGTGTTCGCCTTTGCGGTCCTTAATCACGGGTGCCAGCAACATAAGCTTGCTGCCCTCCGGCAGCGCCAGCACCTGATCCACCATCTGACTCACGGTCTGTGCATTGAGCGTCTGTCCGTGCTCCGGACAACGGGGTTCCCCGGCGCGGGCAAACAGCAGACGCAGGTAATCGTAGATCTCAGTAATGGTGCCCACGGTGGAGCGCGGGTTGTGAGAGGTAGACTTTTGCTCAATGGAAATCGCGGGGGACAGGCCCTCCACATGGTCCACATCGGGTTTTTCCATCATTGACAGGAATTGGCGCGCGTAGGTGGAAAGGGACTCTACATAGCGCCGCTGGCCTTCGGCATACAATGTATCAAAGGCCAGAGACGATTTGCCCGAGCCGGACAGCCCAGTGATCACAATCAGTTTGTCTCGGGGGATATCGAGATCGATATTTTTAAGATTGTGGGTGCGTGCGCCCCTTACCTGAATGCTGTCCATATTATTTCTTTGTCATTGATTGTGGGGCTGCGAAAAACCCAGAATTATAGGGCGCTTAACCCGTCTTGGGCAAAGTGAATTTCAAACTACTTTCTGTGTACGATGTTGCTGCTCGAATAGACCCAGTTTTGCAAAAAAATTGCCGATAAATATTTTCGCTGCTGCCTCGCGCTGTTAAACTCCCCAACCTACTTTACTACTGCATTTGAAATCATCTTGACTGACCCAAACCCATCATCGGCCTTCTCTGAGATAGAGCGTCGTGCGACTGCCTCTCTGGCCAGCCTCTATGGGTTTAGGATGCTGGGTCTTTTTATGGTGCTCCCTGTGTTGGCACTGTATATGGACGACTATGGCGATGCCTCGCCACTGATGCTAGGGCTGACCTTGGGAGCCTATGGGCTTACTCAGGCTCTGTTGCAGATTCCTCTGGGGCTGTTATCTGATCGCATCGGACGCTGGCCAGTGATTATTGGTGGGCTGTTAATGTTTGTGGCCGGCAGTATCTTTGCGGCTACTGCTGACACCATGGTTGAGTTAATTGTAGGGCGGGCTATGCAGGGTATGGGTGCCATCGCCAGCACGCTGATGGCGATGGTTACCGATCTAACTTCCGAAGAAAATCGCACCAAGGCCATGGCGGCTATTGGCGGCAGTATTGGGCTATCGTTTGTACTGGCCATGATTGTGGGACCAGTTATCGCCGACTATGCCGGTCTCTCAGGTATATTCTGGCTCACCGCGGTGCTGGGCGCATTGGGTATTATGGTGTTTGTAACTCAGGTGCCAAGAGCCACAGTTGTGCAGCGCAACCGCGAGACAGTCGCAGATATCACGCAGGTTGGTCAGTTGCTGCGAAACCCGGAATTACTGCGCCTGAACCTGGGTATCTTTGCTCTGCATCTGGCGTTGATGGCCGCTTTTGTGGTGGTACCCACGATTCTCACTGAAGAGCTGGGTATCGCCAATAAGGATTTATGGTGGGTCTATGCCATCCTGCTGGGCGGTGGCTTTGTGGTCATGATTCCGGCCATGATTCACGGAGAACGCAAGCAGAAACACAGACTCAGTTTCTTATCTGCGATAGCTGTGCTGGCCCTATCTATGCTGGTGCTCGGGGTACAGCGGGGAGCACTGCTTACGCCTCTTATGCTGCTGCTGTTTTTTGCAGCTTTCAACCTGCTCGAAGCCTCTCTGCCCTCCTGGCTGAGCAAGGTCTGCCCGGTGGGTAATCGTGGAACAGCCATGGGCATTTACTCGAGCTGTCAATTCTTTGGCGCCTTTGTCGGTGGCTTGCTGGGCGGTTGGAGCTTACAGTACTACGGCATCAATGGTCTATTTTTGCTGATAAGTGGCGTTTTGCTGATCTGGTGGTTGCTGGCGCTTGGCTTGCAGTCGCCCAGAGCATTGCAGACAGTAGTGTTACAGGTGGGTGATAGAGACCACCAGGATTTTGCAAAAATAGTTTCAACTATAACTGGGGTAGAAGATATACTCTTGATTGAAGGTGAGCAGTTAGCCTATATCAAAATTGATAAAGACAGGGTAGATATGCAGAGCCTAAAACCGTATTTTAACCGTACTGATAACTAATCTGTCAGACAGCAGCTCTTCGGTACACAACTCAGAGAAAACAGGGGAAATCAATGGCACGCGGAGTCAATAAAGTCATCATTGTGGGTAACTGTGGTCAGGATCCAGAAACACGCTTTATGCCATCTGG
>JBMZST010000248.1:0-3013 GCA_049623265.1 Porticoccaceae bacterium | reverse complement strand
TTCGTGGTGGGGATGGTCGGCGGCTGACATTTTTTGTTCCTGAAAAAAATAATTACTGTATTATGGCGCCACTTTTTGCGAGGGCAATATGCAGGTTACCATCAATCATGTGGTCAGGGTCCATTACAGTTTGAGAGACGACAACCATGAACTGATCGATAGCACTTACGATGCGGATAAACCTCTGGTTTACCTCCACGGTCGTCGCCAGATGATCAGTGGATTCGAAACTGCTATTGCCGGCGCAGCCGTGGGCGATAAGCTGTCTTTTTCTGTGATGCCCGCCGAGGGTTACGGGCTGCGCAATATCAACAACACTCAGCGTATTCCAAGCAAGTACCTCAAGCATGAGGGCAAACTTACCCCAGGCAAAAAAATTCATGTGAACACGGATACCGGGGTGAAGCCAGGCACTGTTATCAAGGTGGGTAAATTTAATGTGGATGTGGATATGAATCACCCCCTGGCAGGCAGAAACCTGCACTTCAAGGTGGAAATTATGGATATACGCAAGGCAACAGACGATGAAATAGCCCATGGCCATGTGCATGGGGAGGATGGCCGCAATCACAGATAGGCGCCACTGAAATGATTGATCTCTCATGGCTACAGTTAGGTATCATAGCTCTTATCTTTGTGTGGAGCGGCTTTGTGCGCTCCGGCCTGGGCTTCGGTGGAGCCCTGTTTACTCTACCCTTTCTCTTATTGATTTATAACGACCCGCTGGTCTTTCTACCGATCATTTCCGTGCATCTGCTGTTTTTTGCTGGGCTTACGGTCATACAGGCTGAACGCAATAAGAAGGGCACTGACAGCGGCAGTGTCAACTGGCAGTTTGTTCGCTACTCGCTCCTGATTATGCTTATTCCCAAATTGGTCGGCGTGGTCGGCCTACTGGTGCTGCCAACAGATCTGATGAATCTGATTATATTTTCACTTATTGCCGCCTATTCTCTCACCTATATTCTTGGCAAGCCTCTACAGAGCAATAGCCGGGTCATCGATATTGTGTTTCTAATCGCCGCGGCCTATATCAGCGGGACCTCGCTAATCGGAGGCCCATTGGTAATTGCCGTGGCCATGCGACATATTAAACCCCATGAATTTCGCAATACGCTGTTCGTTGTCTGGTGGATACTGGTCAGCATTAAACTCGCCGCATTTATTGTTGCTGGGGTGGATATTCAATTACTCAATGCTCTCTGGCTGCTGCCATTCGCTGGACTGGGACATCTGATTGGCCACCATTTCCATCAGCGAATGCTGCAGAGAGACAGCGCCAGCTTCTACAGAATTCTCGGATGGATACTGCTTGGCACCAGTATTACCGGGATTAGCTTTGCTCTCAGTTAATACTGGCGAATCGAAATCAGCTTTGACGCAAGCCCAACTAAGCTGGCAGCCTATTCTAAGTTTGCTAGTATTAAAGCTGAAACCACAAGGATGTTGTGATCAGTGCAGATATCTCCGGCAACTTACCGCGCCCTAACGCCATTGATCTGTGTGGCTCTATCCCTGATGCTCTGCTGGCAACAGCAGATTTTGCCGGCAGCTATCACAGAGCTGCTGCCACAGCTGCCGTTTATACTGCTATCCATTGCCTGCTTGATCGCAGGCCTTAGCAACCAGAGTAGAGAGCTGGCAACCAGTCTGGTGATGCTGTGCGCCTACTGGCTCATTCGCAGCTATTTGCAGACGCCATTGCAGAGTCTGCCCGCCGCACAGATTTTTTATCTGCTGTCCTATTTTGTACCTAGCTTGATCCTGTATTTGCTCTTTATACCGGAAAATGGCCTGCGTCATGCTCAGGGCACCGGCCTTGCGGTACTGCCGGCCACGATGTTGTTTGTTCTCAGTCAGATTTTCGCCGCTCACCCGCAGCTAATGGCGGAGCTTAGCCTGCGCAATATTCAGGATCGACTATGGGACACCCATCTATCTCCCCTATCTGGGTCCTGGTACCTGCTGGTACTGATCTGCGCAATCACCATGACCAACCGGCGCGGGCTTATTTTTGACAGTTCCGCCGCGGGCTGTTTGCTGATTCTGTTTATCACCCTCGGCTGGATCGATATCAATAATATCTCCGCGGTGATGTTTACCGGGATCGGTATTCTACTGACGGTAAATATCACTAGCGGCCTGTTTCATATGGGGTTTTATGATGAACTGACACAGATAGGCAACCGTCGAGCACTGCTGGCCGCACTTAAGACCGCTGGCAACAAATACAGTCTGGCTATGGTAGACGCCGACCATTTCAAGAAAATCAATGATCGTTTTGGACATGATCTGGGTGATCAGGCGCTCAGGGTGATCGCCAACTGTATCAGCAAGACTGGCGGTGCCAGGGCTTTTCGCTACGGTGGTGAGGAGTTCTGCCTGCTGTTCAAAGGTAAGAGTCGCGAGGAAGTGGCAGACAGTCTGGAGCAGGTGCGTCAGACTATAGCCAATTATGACATGGCGATCAGAGACAAGAAGCACCGCCCCAAAGATCAGGCGAGCGGGCTAAAGCGACGCGGAGCCTCAAAACGCCACAGCAACCTGCGACTAACCGTCAGCGTTGGTGTTGTCGACAGCACTGATGGCGGCAGTTTCGAACAGCTGATTAAGCTCGCTGACCGAGCACTCTACAAAGCCAAAGCCAGTGGTCGCAACCAGCTGGCATTTGCCTGATTAAGCCACTGGGTGACGGCTCAGTTTTCAACGGTGAAACGTCGTGGTTTTCTCCAGGGGATCGCGCTCAGTGCGCAAATTGTTAGCCTTGTCGGACTGATCTATATAGCCAAAAGACAGTCCCATCATCAGCTTGTAATGACTGTCAATCTCCAGCTCCTCACGCACCAGATCAGGAAAGCAACTGACCGAGGTCTGGGGACAGGAGCCTATGCCCGCATCAGCCATTGCCAACATCAGCGTCTGGGCATACATACCTACATCGCCGGCGAGTCTGACCAGCTCGGGAAATTCATCGGTAACAAAGATAAATGCAATATGGGGAGCGTCAAAGAAC
>JBMZST010000247.1:0-3044 GCA_049623265.1 Porticoccaceae bacterium | reverse complement strand
ACAAACCCATACCACCCAGCACCACCGCCGCGGCCAAGAAGTTGGGCAGCATGGCGATCAGGGATATTTTGAGCGAGCGGAAGAGCACCAAAAACATCAGCATAATGCCTATAAACACCGCGCCCAACGTGAGAATCTGGGATTTATACAGGCTCTGCAGCATATTGTTATACAGCACTAGCAGGCCGGTATAGCGAATATCTTGTTGGGCTATACCCACTTCATTAACCGCAAAGTCATTGATCTTGGCCAGCAGGTCGGCGCGGCGAATGCCCGCCGTTTCCATGGCTCGCAACTGAATACGTGCCTCATCAATGTCTTCCAGCAGGTAGGGTGCTACCATCTGCTGATAGATGTCACCGCTGAGACTTTTGCGCATAAAGGCCAGTTCAAAATCATTGAGTTTGTGGCCGCTAAGATCAGCCGCCACCTGATAGATTTGCACCAGGGAGCTGACTTTGCCGATTTCTGGCTGAGCTTCCAGAAAGTCTTGTAGCTTGCCCAGATCGGCCAGTCCGGCAGAGGAGAACCAATAGCTGTCTTTTAATTCAGCGCCACCCTCTGTATCTCCAGCATCTGCGTACTCGTCCTCGCCATACTCATCGCCCCCGTACTCGTCTTCTGCATATTCATCTTCCGCATACTCGTCAGCATATTCATCCTCAGATAGGGCGGCGTCGAGGGCATCGGGCAGAGCGGCAAAGGTGGGTGCTTGAATCACAATATCCAGCGGTGTAGTGCCACCCAGAGCTGTGTCTATGATTTCCATGCCCTGATAGATTTCGGTGTCGCTGCGGAAGTAATCGATAAAGCGGTTCTCCACCTCCAGTCGGGAAATACCATAGGCTGACAGTGCGGTTAGGCTGGCCGCAATCAGCAGTACCCAGGAGCCATAATGTTCGGTAAACCAGGCGAACTTGGTGGTAAAGGCGGCACTGTTATCTTTGCTATCTGAGCCGGCTTCCCGGCCAAACAGCATCATACCTGCCGGAATAATCACAAAGGCCATCACCAGAGCCAGGCTGATACCCAGGGTCATCATCCAACCAAAATCAATCACCGGACGAATATTGCTAACCACCAGGGAGGTAAAGGCAACAATGGTTGTCAGTACAGTGTAAAGGCAGGGTTTGGCCATGGAGACCACAGTCTGAGTCACCAGCTGTCTCTGTTCGGCATCTGGCAATTGGGCCTGGAGTTCTCTGTAGCGGACGATCAGGTGTATGCACAGAGCCAGGGTGATAATAAGCAGCAGTGATACAAAGTTGGACGAGATAACTGTCAGCCGCCAGTCGATCCAGCTGAGAAAACCGAGAATGGTCACCAGGCACAGGGCACAGGTGGCCAGAGGCAGCACAACCCAGCGCAGTTTGCGGAAAATCAGCAGCAGGGTGGCGATAATAAATAGCAGAATGCCGCTGCCAAAAATAATCAAATCACTTTTGATAAAGTCGACCATATCTGCGGTAATCATATCTGGGCCGCCAAGGAAAATAGTGGCGCGATCCCTGTAGCTATCCATCAGCTTCCGCACCTCAGCCACACGCTGGTGATCCACTGCAGCCTTTGCGGTTCGGTAATCCAGAAATTCCTGGCTCAGAGTCTGGAGCTCAATGTCCTGCTCGGGCGTCAGGCCCTGGGTATCTCGAACCAGGCGCAGCGCGTCGCGGCTGGTCACTAGGTCCAGGTACTGTTTATCCAGGGCCAGGGTCGCCAGTACACCGGTGGTCTGGCCATCGGCACTTAACAGAACATCTTTGTAAATAGGGCTGTTTAAAAACTCCTGTTTTGCCGCCTGACGGTCCACGCCCTCAGATAACAGCGTATTAAGCGGATTCTGCAAATCGGAGACTGAGATTTTGGGGCTGTACAGCAGCGGCACATCCAACATTGACAGCATGCCTTCCACACCCTCGATCTGGCCCAGATCTGCGCTTAGCTGGGCCAGGGTATCCAAGTTTTCCTGATCAAACAGATCACCCTCTTTGGGCGAGAAGGTCACAATCAAGAAATTATCGCTGCCGTAGCGCTGCACCACTTCTCGGAAGAAATTGAGATCGTCGTCGTGTTCCAGAGTCAGGGAGTCGGCTGAGGCATCCAGTTTGAAATTGGGCAGACCCAGTGCCATGGCCGCTGTCAGTGCAATCACCGCCATCAGTGCTTTAAGTGGATTATCGAGAATAGCTTTTTGGTAAAAGTCTAGTAAGGGTGTAGGCATAGTTTAGGGCGTCCTGTCGCTTCAGTGCGCTATTATGCGGTTTTGCAAGCCAAGATCATAGGCCGCGGGCCAGTCTGATCCGACCCTGCAACAATCCTCAGGGATTACTTAATTCTTCGATTTGTCTTAGCTGATCGGTGATTTACACTACGGAGCTGAAAACCAAAAACAATGGAAAACCTATGCGTGGTGTAATACTTGATTGCGATAGTCTGGGCCCGGACGATCTAGACTTTAGCGGCCTCCACCAATTGCCAATCGACTGGACGGTCTATGGCAACTGCCCGGCTGCAAAAGTTGTTGAGCGCATAGGCGACGCTGACATAGTGATGACCAATAAGACGGTAGTGGATGCCACCACCCTATCTCAGGCGCCGAATCTCAAGCTGATTACGCTGCTGGCGACAGGGACCAATGTGGTGGATCTGGAGGCCGCTACAGAACAGGGCGTGATGGTCTGTAATGCGGTGAATTATGGCACTGCCTCCGTGGTACAGCATGCCTGGGCATTGATTCTCGCGCTAACCACCAAGCTGCAGCCCTACAGCCAAAGCGTTATGGATGGTAGTTGGGCAAAGAGCCAGACTTTCTGTCTGCTCGAATACCCAGTGCGGGAACTGGAGGGTAAAACTCTGGGTATTGTAGGGGCTGGTGATCTTGGCAAAGGTGTGGCCAATATTGCTCAGGCCTTCGGCATGCAGGTGAAATTTGCTGCCCTGCCCGGCCGCAATTATAGCGACAACCTGCCCAGAGTAGCGCTGGATAAACTGTTGCCCATGGTCGATATCCTTAGTCTGCACTGCCCGTTTACACCCCAGACGAAAAA
>JBMZST010000246.1:0-3054 GCA_049623265.1 Porticoccaceae bacterium | reverse complement strand
TACAAAACCGTCAATGTTGAAGAGAAAGCTGGCAAAGTCGCCGAGGTGTTCCACTCTGTCGCCGGCAAATACGATCTGATGAATGATCTGATGTCCGGGGGCGTCCACCGCCTGTGGAAGCGCATCACTATAGAAATGTCTGGCGTGCGCCGCGGCAACTCGGTGCTAGATATTGCAGGGGGCACCGGTGACTTAACGGCAAAGTTCTCGCGCATTGTGGGTCCCGAGGGCACCGTCGTGCTGGCCGATATCAATGACTCCATGCTCAAAGTGGGTCGCGACCGCCTGATGGATCGCGGCGTGGTGAACAATATCAAGTTTTCCCAGGCAGATGCCCAGCATCTACCATTCCCGGACAACACCTTTGATGTGATTACCATTGCCTTTGGTCTGCGCAATGTCACGGATAAAGACTTGGCCCTGCGTTCCATGCTGCGTGTCTTAAAGCCTGGAGGTCGACTGCTAGTGCTGGAGTTCTCTAAGCCAGAGAACCCACTGTTATCCAAGGTCTACGACAGCTATTCATTTAATATTCTGCCCAAGCTGGGCAAGCTATTTGCCAGTGATGCCGACAGCTACCAGTACCTGGCTGAGTCTATTCGTATGCATCCAGACCAGAAGACATTGCAAGATATGATGGACAGCGCAGGTTTTGCCAATACCGACTTCCACAACATGACCGGTGGCGTGGTGGCCCTGCACCGGGGAGTAAAGCCCTAGTGATACTGGTCGCACTGCAATCAGCTGCTCTGGAAGGTGCAGAGAAAATTATCAACGCTGCCCTGGTTCACGACCCGGCTTCAGCCGCGCGACTCCGAGCGCTGGAAGGCAAAGTGTTGCTGGTGGATAGCTCCATGCCGCCGCTGCGTATTGCCATAGAGCCCTGTGCCAGCGGTATTATGCTGCACAGCAACTGGCAGGATAAGGCCGATGTCAGCCTGACAGGCACATTGGTATCACTGGCCACCATGGCTGTCAGCGGGGATGAAACCCTGTCGCTGTCCGGTACCGGGGTCAATGTCAGCGGTAATCTGGAGGTTTTGCGCCAGCTCAACCAGATTATGGCTGAGCTGAATATTGACTGGGAGGCGGCACTGGCTCAACTGATTGGCGATGTGCCTGCACATCTGCTGGGCAAAACAGTGCGCAACTCGGCTGAATTTCGCGCCAATGCGGCGCGGCGCGCCCAGTCTGCTCTGGCAGAACTATCCCAGGAAGAACTCGGCTTAGCCCCCAGCCAGAGTGAATATCAGAGCTTTGTGCAATCAGTGCGTCACCTGTCCACCGATAGTGACCGGCTGGTAGCACGAGCCAATAAGCTTCGTCTGCGGGCCCAAGCGGGGAAAGCCAACCAGTGATTCGCCTTAGACGCCTAGCCAAAATTGCCCGAGTGGTGGGCAAGTATCGTCTCGATAAGCTGTTAGACAAAGATAGCCTGCCTGCGACGCTGCGTGCGCTGCTCGCACCAGCTGTGCTATTTGGCCCTAACAGTGCTCCTCGCGGCGAGCGTCTGCGTAGGGCACTGGAGGAACTGGGCCCCATCTTTATTAAATTTGGTCAGCTGCTGTCCACTAGACCAGATCTGGTGCCCTCAGATATTTGCACTGAACTGGCACAGTTACAGGACAATGTGCCGCCCTTCTCCTCCGCTACATTCAAAACCAATATTGAGACAGCTCTGGACAGCACTGTCGACCAGCTATTCCATAGTTTTGAGCCTGAGCCCCTGGCCTCGGCTTCTGTAGCCCAGGTCCATGCGGCGGTGCTGGCCGATGGCCGCGAAGTAGTGGTTAAAGCCGTGCGGCCGGGGATAGAGAAGACCATTCGTAAAGATATCGCTCTACTGTACAGCCTGGCTCGCCTGCTGACCAAATACAGCGAAGATGGTCGCCGCCTGCGCCCTCTCGAGGTGGTAGCAGATTATGAAGTGGTGATTCTCGAGGAGTTAAATCTGCAATCCGAGGGCGCCAATGCGTCTCTGCTGCGACACAACTTTGATGGCTCACCATTGCTCTACGTGCCCGAAATCCACTGGCCCTACTCCAACGAAAATGTCCTGGTGATGGAGCGTATCTACGGTATTCCAGTAACCAATATGGCTGAATTGGAGGCCGCCGGTGTGGATATGAAATTACTGGCAGAGCGCGGAGTGGAGATCTTTTTTACCCAGGTATTTGAGCACAACTTTTTCCATGCTGATATGCATCCGGGCAATATCTTTGTCGATGCCAGCAAACCCAAGTCACCCAGTTATCTGGCGATCGATTGCGCCATTATGGGCTCCCTGTCGAGCGATGATCAGTTCTATCTGGCGCGCAACCTATTGGCGATTTTTAAGCGAGATTACCGCCAAGTGGCAGAGTTGCATATTCGTTCGGGCTGGGTGCCCGATAACACGCCGGTCAATGAATTTACCGGAGCCATTCGCTCAGTCTGCGAGCCCATTTTTGAACGCCCGCTCAATGAAATCTCTCTGGGCCATATGCTGGTTAGTCTGTTTAATACGGCGCGACGGTTTAATATGGAAGTGCAGCCATCGCTGGTGCTGTTGCAGAAGACACTGCTGAATATCGAGGGGCTCGGCAGGCAAATGTACCCTCAGCTCGACCTCTGGACCACAGCTCAGCCATTCCTTGAAAAATGGCTGAAAGATCGCTATTCACCTAAAAGCATCTTTAAGCAGTTTAAACGTCATGTGCCCGACTGGCTGGAGCATCTGCCACAGATACCGCCATTAATCTTCCAGGCTCTACAAAATGCACCTCAGGCATCAACCGCCAGTGCCGCGGCCTCTGAGTCTATAGAAAAACCTACTTCCAAGCCGGGCAGGTTGCTTAATCGCCTCGGAGCAGCACTCCTCGGCATAGGCATAGGTCTAGCCTCTCCTCACTGGGCAGAGCCCATAAGTCAAATCCCTGCCAATAGTCTGATACTGGCTGGAATAGGACTGTTAGTATTACTACTGCGCTAGACTCAGTTCCGCTATACTAGCGGGATGAATAATTATCTTGAACAAATAGCTTGGAATAGCGACGGTCTGGTGCCTGCCATAGC
>JBMZST010000245.1:0-3055 GCA_049623265.1 Porticoccaceae bacterium | reverse complement strand
CCAGAGGTTTTGTCGATACCATAGGCCAGTGCCGCAGCAGTGGGCTCATTGATAATGCGCTTAACGTCCAGACCTGCAATACGGCCGGCGTCTTTGGTTGCCTGACGCTGAGAGTCGTTAAAGTAGGCTGGTACAGTAATTACCGCCTCTGAAACAGTTTCGCCCAGGTAGTCCTCGGCGGTCTTTTTCATTTTCTTCAACACTTCGGCAGAAATCTGTGGTGCAGCTTTGCTGTCCCCTTTGATTTCAACCCAGGCATCGCCGTTGTCAGCTTTGACGATTTTGTAGGGCACCATTTTGATATCTTTCTGCACTACATCGTCTTCAAAGCGACGACCGATCAAACGCTTGACCGCATAAACTGTGTTGTGGGGGTTAGTCACCGCCTGACGCTTGGCTGACTGACCGACTAAAATCTCCCCTTCATCAGTGAAAGCCACAACAGAGGGAGTCGTTCTCGCGCCTTCTGCATTTTCAATCACTTTGGGCTTATCGCCTTCGAGAACCGACACACAAGAGTTGGTGGTTCCCAAATCAATCCCGATAATCTTTCCCATTTTTTGTTTCTCCGTTACTTAACTGTAGATATTTAACTGCTTGATCTGTATTTGGGTGCGATTTAATAAAATTCAAGGGTCGCACCCCGTATTCAGTGTTTTTTATGCCTGAGAGACCACGACCATGGCAGGTCTTACCAGGCGCCCATTGAGGGTGTAACCCTTTTGGAACACATCCATCACGGTGTTGTGCTCTAAATCCGGGTTAGGCACCATGCTCACCGCCTGATGCAGCTCGGCATCAAAGGGTTGCCCGGCGGGATCAATGGCTTCAATCTTGTGCCGCGCCAGCACCTCCATAAAGGACTTCAGGGTGAGTTCCAAACCCTCGGCTACGGCCTTTTGACCTTCATCCGCGCTATCAATAGCAGCCAGCGCACGCTCTAGATTGTCGACTACAGGCAGAAGGTCTGCGGCAAACTTGTCGAGGGCAAACTTGTGAGCGCTTTCGACATCTCGCTCGGCGCGACGACGTACATTTTGCATCTCTGCCTGCACTCTCAGCACCTGATCATTGGCTGTTGCCACCTGGGCCTTGAGTTGCTCTGTCTCCGACTGTTGCTCTTGCTCAGCGGCTTCAGCATCCATGTCATCCATAAGTTCTGCTTCAATTTCAGCATTTACCTCATCCAGTGTTGCCTCGGTGCTTTCTTCCACCGGAGAGGTCTGTGGTTCATCATTTGCTGCGGTTTTTTCATCATTGTTGGTTTCTTGTGACACGCCAACTCCTCACTGTGTATTCTTAGGGTTGATCCTGCGGATCCTTGATTTTGCTCTGGTGGTAGATATGGGGACAAAGATTTGAGTTTCAAGCGATTGCTTAACCGCAATCTGTTCTGTATAAACCTTATTTCACTTTTAGCTGAATAAATTACCTTGCTGCTATCCATCAATATCAATAATTACACCCTGGTAGAGACGCTGGAGATTGAATTCTCCGCGGGCACTACGGCCATAACAGGGGAAACTGGCGCCGGTAAGTCTCTGGTACTGGACGCCCTAGGCATGGCACTGGGTGACCGTGCAGATACTGGCACCATTCGCCACGGCAAAGAGCGCGCCGAAATTACCGCTACTTTTGACATTAAGGGCCTCGAAGAGGCTGTGGACTGGTTGCAGAGCAACGATTTTGATGCCGATGACCAATGTATATTGCGCCGCCTATACACCATAGAGGGGCGCTCCAGAGGCTATATCAACGGCCAGAGCTGCACCATGCAGCAGTTGCAACAGCTCGGCGAGATGTTGACCGACATTCATAGCCAGCATGAGCATCAGTCATTGCTGCGGCGAGAGACCCATCGCAAACTCCTGGATGACTATGCCCAGGCGACAGATTTGGCCACTCAGGTGGCCTCTGATTACCGTCAATGGCATGCCGCGGACAAAAAACTGCGCAGCCTGCTGGAGCGCTCAGATGAACTGATTGCGCGCAAAGACCTGCTAAGCTTTCAAGTCAATGAGCTGGAACAGCTGGATCTCGATCCCGAGGCCCTGAATAAGCTGGAGTCCGAGCAGCAGACCCTGGCAAATGCCGAACAAATTTTGCTGGAGAGCCAGGCTGTACTGGCGATCTGTGATCAGACAGAGGGCTTTAATGTCCGCGATGGCCTTAACCGCGCCCTGTCCACTCTCACCGGACTCAGCCACAAACCTGAGGCCCTGGCCAATGCCGAGGAGCTGCTGCAGAGCAGTCTCATTCAGGTAGAGGAAGCCACCCGGGAAATTGAAAGCCATGTGGACCGTTTTGAAGCGGACCCCCAGCGCCTGCAGCAGGTCGAGGAACAGCTGGCAGTGATTTTTCAGTTGGCGCGCAAACACCGGGTTAATGCAGACCAGCTGGCAGAAACCCTGGAGGTTTTACAAGCCGAGCTTCAAGGCCTCCAAGACGGCGGCGAGAGCATAGAGGCGCTGCAACTGCAGCTGGATAATTTGGCCGCGACCTACAGTGCCTCAGCCAAAAAGTTGAGTTCTATTCGCCGCAAAGCAGCAGAGACCATGGCGGCGGAGATTAATCAGCAGCTACAGAAGCTGTCCATGGAGGGCGCTGAGTTATTGGTGCAGCTACGGCCTGTGCCTGAAGGCGAGTTCCGCGCCAGCGGCCTGGAGGAGGTGGAGTTTGTGATTGCCACCAACCCGGGGCAACCTCACAAGCCCCTGGCTAAAATTGCCTCTGGCGGTGAACTGTCGCGCGTTAGTCTAGCGATTCAGGTGGTGGCTGCCAGCCACTCCAAGATCCCCACACTGGTCTTCGACGAAGTGGATGTGGGTATAGGTGGCAGTACCGCGGATATTGTCGGCCTCCTACTCAGACAGCTGGGTGACCGCGGCCAGGTGATCAGCGTCACCCACCAGCCCCAGGTAGCGGCCCATGCCCATCATCACTACCGCGCCAGCAAGGTCATTGAGAGCAATAGCGCGGAGTCGTTGATGGTTGCGCTTGATCGACAGCAACGGGTAGATGAATTGGCTCGTATGTTAGGGGGCGCTCAGGTGAC
>JBMZST010000244.1:0-3060 GCA_049623265.1 Porticoccaceae bacterium | reverse complement strand
TGCTAACCCTATCGCTGCTAAGCGGGTTTTTGTTCTACGACGACCTGTTTGCCCAAAAGCTAGTACACAAGGTGGTATTTAGCCTGGTGGCCTGGGCAGTCTATGCCATATTGCTCTGGGGTCGACATTACCGGGGCTGGCGCGGCAACAAAGCTATTCGCTGGACCTGGGCCGGCTTTAGCGCCATTTTGCTGGGCTTTATTGGCAGCAAGTTCGTGGTTGAATTTCTCCTCTCCTGAGCCCCTGTTCAAAGGAAAAAGCCAGTTGCTAAAAATGGCAAACTAATCCAACATAGCATGCCTTAAATTCAGAGGTCCCCATTCATTGGACGGTTCGCACCCCCTGGTGTTGTGGTTAACACTGGTTGTTCTCCTTTTAGTCTCCGCTTTTTTCTCCGGCTCAGAAACCGGCATGATGTCGCTGAATCGCTATCGCCTGCGCCATCAACGGAAAAAGAGTGCTGGTGCCAGACGCGCGGCCAAGCTTCTGGAAAAGCCGGATAGACTGATTGGCCTTATTTTGGTGGGCAATAATGCGGTCAATATTCTGGCGGCGATTATTGCCAATATGCTGGCGATCCTCTACGTGGGTGAAGCCGCTGCCCCCTGGGTGGCCACGGCCTCTCTGACCATCACAGTATTGGTGTTTTCCGAGGTTACGCCTAAAACCATCGCCGCCCAGAATCCTGAGTGGTTTGCTTTTAGAGCCAGTCATGTTTTGAAACCACTGCTGCAGCTGCTGACGCCTCTGGTGTGGCTGGTCAACAAACTCACCAATGCCGTGATCTCTCTGCTGGGCTTTGACCCCAACAAGGACCGTGACGACGGCCTGGATACCGAGGAACTTAAATCTCTGGTGGACGTCTCCGGGCACAAGCTGTCCGACAGTAATCAGGGCATGCTTAAAGGTATTCTGGATCTGGAGAATGTCACTGTGGAGGATATTATGATCCCCCGCAATGAAATCAAAGGTCTGGATCTTGAGGACAGCATCGAAGAACTTATGAATACGATTGTGGCTTCGGAATACACCAGGCAGCCACTGTATGAGGGCGATATTAACAATATCGTTGGCATCTTCCATGTGCGCAAAGCCAATCATCTGCTGCGCTCGGAGCAGGTCACTCACAATGCATTGAAACGCTTTGCCGAGGATGTCTACTTTATTCCAGAGGGCACTACCTTAACCCAGCAGCTACTTAACTTTAAGAAAAATCGTCACCGCTTTGCCGTGGTGGTTGATGAGTATGGTGAGGTGCAGGGACTGGTGACGCTCGAAGATATTCTTGAAGAAATTGTTGGCGATTTCACCACCAATACAGCCGATGAAGTGGAGGAAGTGATCCCCCGAACTGACGGCAGCTACGAGATCTATGGTGTGGCCACCATTCGAGAGATCAACAAGGCAACGGGCTGGGAACTGCCAACCGACGGACCTAAAACCCTCAATGGGCTAGCGCTGGAGCAACTCGAGAGCATTCCCGATGGCAATGTGAGCTTTATGATTGGTGCCTACAGGTTTGAGACGGCGCAGATCAATGAAACCATGGTGAAAACCGCGGTAGTTACCTGCCTCCAGCCAAAGCAAACAGCGGAGGAGGATTAGCCGAGGGCGCTAATCAATAGAAAGGGTTGGCTTTCTGGTTGCGCTCGCCACAGCGCACCAGCACATCTAGGCGCTGATCGTCATTCAGAAGACTCCACTCTTGAATCTCTTTGCTGGTGCGATAACAGCCGATACAGATATCCTCGTCGTTTAACGAGCAAATCGAGGTGCAGGGCGAGGTCACAGCCTGGTTAGACATCAGCGCTTTACCTCCACCAGATCAGTGGCCATCTTAATCGATTTATCCACATAGATAGCCGCGGAAGCCAATAGCATCTGGCGAGCTTGCTCATCGTTCTCGCGAACTATCTTCCCAGGAGAGCCCACCACCAGCGAACCATCTGGAATCACTGCGCCCGCTTTAACCAAGGCATTAGCACCGATAATACAGTCGCTACCCACTTTGGCACCATCCAGAATCACCGCATTAATGCCAACCAGCGTACGATCGCCCACCTCGAGACCATGAATCATGGCATTGTGACCCACGGTCACGTCATCACCAATAATTAGCGGCTGACCTGGATCACAGTGCAGTACAGCACCATCTTGAATATTGCTGCGCTCACCCACTTCAATCAGGTCACAGTCACCACGAATAACCGCATTGAACCAGACGCTGGCGCTTTTCTTGAGCACCACCTTGCCCATTACATCAGCACTCTCAGCCACAAACACTGACTCGTGAATCTCTGGAATATCGTTGCCGATACGGTAAATCATCGCTGTCCTCTCTTGCGTAAATCCTCGATTAATTTTTCGCTGGGGTAGTGTAAATCAACGCCGGCATCTAGGGTACTATTTAACATATCCACTAGCACTTTTAGAGTAAAGCCCCAAATGTTATAACCCCGGTACGGTAGGCAGGGAAAGCTCAGGGCCCCCAGTTCGTTTTTAATTTCAAAATACTGATAGTTATCTACATTGGTAAATAGGCTGACAGGAGCATCAAAGATAGAGGCTATTTCCGATGGCTCGCAGTTCAGCTTAAGCGGACCCTCCGCAAGCCCCACAAATGGCGTTACCTGCAGATTGCGTCGCTTGGGCGAGGCCACGGGCAGCATGGCAATGGGTTCTATTAGGTGTTGAGCTAGACCAATCTCTTCCTCAGTTTCCCGCAGGGCCGTATGAAGCAGATCTGCATCCGTGCGGTCCCACATACCACCGGGGAATGCCACTTCACCGGCATGATTATTTAGATGCATTGCTCGCTGGGTGAGCACTATCTGAGGATTATCCTCGGCACCGTGCAGCAGCACCATCACCGCCGCCATCGAGCCTGAGTCCTGTTGGCTAGGCTGTAAGGGATCGAGGGGGAATTTTTTTAATTGTTTTCTAATCGTTTCTAGCATTTGTGCATTATACTCGGAGGCCCTAACTTTCTGAGCTTTTCATGAATTTTTGTTCCGCTTGCGGCAGTGCCGTTGTAAAAAAGATACCTGAGGGTGATAACCG
>JBMZST010000243.1:0-3078 GCA_049623265.1 Porticoccaceae bacterium | reverse complement strand
CTGTTGGGGCATTTTTGCTGAGTTGGCTAACAGAATTGTTCAAAGGTTATCTCCGTGAAGGAATATTTGATAATGGGTCAGCACATCCTCGGGAGCTTCTACCTGGGGGTAATGACCGATCTTCGCCAACTCGGCGCAATAGTCCAGTCGGCAATCTAATTCCCTGTAGCGGGCTACCATATGACTGCCGGACACTGGGTCCACCGAGCCATTGATCAAGGCCAGGGGAATGCTGGATGTTTGCAGTGCCGATACCCAGCGCTCGCGGTGCTGGATACGGTCGCTCATATAAGTAATCAGATTGTGAAACACATGCTTGCCATTATTGAAGTTAATCAGCCACCAGAAATCCTTTAATTCCTGTTCTGAGGGCTGGGTATCTGCACCGAAAACTGAGCTAAAGTTGCGGCAAAATTTGCCGAACCCGGTCAATTTATTAATCAGACTGCCCAGGGGGCTTAACAATAGTTTTTGCGTCAACAGTGCCCTGTGGGTTTCGGGGAATAGTCCGCCATTTAAAAAACAACAGGACAGCCACTGCCCGGCGCCATTGCCTTCAAGTTGCCGTGCCAATAGCTCCTGAGCCACGGTATCGCCATAGTCATGGGCCAGCACATGAAAACTCTCAAGCCCTTTTGCCGCAACCAGAGCCTCGACAATATCCGCCTGGCCATGAATGCTGTAGTTGCGGTTATTGGGTTTATCCGAAAAGCCAAAGCCCAGCATATCCAGCGCAATCACCCGATAATGTTTTGCCAGATCATTCCACATTGGCAGCCAGTCCCAGCTGGAAGTGGGAAAACCATGGATCAGCAGTAAGCTGGGCTGTTGTGCCTCAGTGGGCTGCGAGGCCGCGCTATCTATACAGAAAATTTGATGCCCTAAAAGAGATTGATACTCCCCCTGAGCGCGCCAGAGTTCGGGGCTAAAGCTGGGTTGTCCTGTAGCTGATTCCATACTGTTATTTTTATTGGTGGAGTTTTGTAGTTTGGCGTAAAACGACCCGCGAGTCCATTTACTGTCTTGAGTCCAATTAATCTTGGTGCAATACTTTGAAAAAAGTTTGGACCCAAGTCTTTTTAAGTCAGTATCTGCAGCAAAAATTAAGAATAAAAAGAGAAAAAATAATGACCCAAGCCCAGTCTCCATCGTTCGATACATTGATCAAAAATGCCAAAGTGTTTAATCGCGGCGAACAGCCCGTTATTGAAGATGTTGCCGTCGCCGATGGCCGCATTGTGGCTCGTGGACAGCAGCTGGATGCAGCTCAGGCCAAGCGGGTGATTGATGCCCAGGGGCTGTGGTTAATGCCCGGGCTATTCGATATCCACACCCATTACGATTTGGAGCTGGAGGTGGCCCCCGGCTTGCCTGAGTCCACCCGCCATGGCACTACCTCTGTGGTGATTGCCAACTGCAGTCTGGGACTGGCCTTTGGGGCCCAGCGCGACGGTACCAATGATCCTATTGTCAGCTGTTATGCGCGGGTGGAAAATATTCCCAAGCATGTGCTGCGCAACTGTGCCGACAATGTCAGCTGGGAAAACCCCGGTGACTATTTGGACCATCTGGAACAGCTTAATCTGGGGCCCAATGTGGTGGCGCTGTTCCCCCACTCAATGCTGCGTATTGAGAAAATGGGTTTTGAAAACAGCATTACCCGCGACCCCACCAGCGATGAGCTGGAGCAGATGAAAGATTCACTGCGCGAAGGGTTGCAACAGGGTTATGCGGGCTTTTCAACCGATGCCTTGCCATTCCATTATCTGGCGGCACAGCCTCATTGCGAAAAAACCATTCCCACCCAGTTCTCTAAGTTTCCTGAACTAAAGGCGCTGGCGGGGGTGGTGCGAGAGCAGGGTGCCCTGTGGCAGGCCACACCGCCTAAAGACAGTGTGATAGGCACATTAAAAACCTTTTTGCTTACCAGTGGCCGTCTCTATGGCAAGCCCTTGCGCACCACAGTGGTAGCCGCGCTGGATATCACCAATAACTGGCGTCTGGCTCGGCTGACCAAAATCTTGGCGCGTATGCTGAACTCCTGGCTGGTCAAGGGCGACTTCCATATGCAGGCTCTGGGCGCCTCCTTTAAAACCTGGGGCGACGGTGCTGTGACGCCGCTGGCCGAAGAAATTCCTGAACTCCGTCGCCTCAATGAGACAGATCTGGAAGATCGCGAGGGTCGTCAGGCTATTCTCAATGACCCAGACTATGCCAAGGCGTTTAAGGCGATGTGGATGAAAGGCAAGCAGGGCTGGAGCCTGGCGCGCCTTAAGCGCAAAATTAATCTGGAGGACTATGCCTTCCACCGCACCCTGGCCGATATGCACCTCGAACGCTGCCCTCAGAGTAGCTGGCAGGGTATGGATTTTCAGGCGGTGTTTGACCGGGTAAATGCCATTAATGGGGGTCAGCAGCCGGCTGATGCTACTGAGACTGAGGTGAAGACAGTACAGCAAGATTTTGCCTGGGTTAAAGACGAAGGGGACTTTATGCTGCAGATGCTGCGGTCTTTTGACAATGACCTGACCTGGAGCACCATTACTGCGAACCGCGACTTGGAGACGGTACGGGAGCTATTAATGAATCCGCTGCTGCTGCCAGGCTTTAACGATAGCGGCGCCCATCTGACCAATATGGCTTTTTATGATGTCAATCTGCGCAGCCTAAAACTGGCAGCCCAGGGGGGTGATCAGGATGTCAGCTATATGGTTAAGCGCCTGACCAAAGATGCCGCCGAACTATTTGGTGTTGAAGGTGGCACCATAGATGAAGGGGATGTAGCTGATCTGATCTTGATCGACCCGGTAAAGCTTGCGCAATACGATGGTGAGAACAGCGCTGAGCGCATATACCGAGACGAATTTAGCCATGAGCAGTTGGTCAATCGATCTGATGGTGTGGTTGAGCTGGTCATGATTGGCGGTCACAGCGCTTGGGAGAATACCCAGTTTGCTGCTGATCTGGGTGAGAAGCCTATGGGGCGGTTACTGCGAGCAGTGAACGCCGCCTAAGGTTATTCTGGCTCCCCATCGCTGGTCAGAGTTTTACCCGGATACACCTATAAGGTTACTCGGC
>JBMZST010000242.1:0-3101 GCA_049623265.1 Porticoccaceae bacterium | reverse complement strand
GGCAAGCTTTTCAGAAATGACCTGCGAAATATTGAAAAACGTGAAATACTCATCTTTATAACTCCGAAAATAATTGACGATAATCTTCTGGATAGATGAGCGAACAACATATATTTCTAGTCGGCCCCATGGGGGCCGGCAAATCTACCATTGGTAAACACCTTGCTGCTTTCCTTAATCGGCCATTCTTTGATATAGATAGCGAGATTGAAATGCGCACCGGTGCCGATATCCAATGGATTTTTGATATGGAGGGCGAAGAGGGTTTTCGCGCTCGTGAAACCAAGGTACTTTTGGATTTGATCGACAACGATACCTCATCGGTGATAGCCACAGGTGGCGGCATTATTTTGCGTCCAGAAAATCGCACTGCTCTGCGGGAAAATGGCCAGGTAATTTATCTCTCGGCCACTAGAGACCAGCTCTATGAGCGAACACGCAAAGATAAGACCCGACCTCTGTTGCAGGTAGATAATCGCCGCGAGGTGATAGATCAGTTAGTTGAAAAGCGTGACCCTCTGTACCGTGAAATTGCTGATCTGGTGTTTCCCTCCGGCTCCATGGTGCCTGGTAGATTGGCGAAAAATCTCGCGGCAGCCCTAGCCGAGCTTTGATAATTTGCGCTGGGTGCGCATAATAGGCGCCCAGCAACCAGTGTCGAGCGCTCAACCCCATGACCACAGCGGATAGTACAGCTAGTGAAATCCCTCTTAATGTAGATCTTGGCGATAGAAGCTATCCCATCCATATTGGATCAGGGCAGATGGCGACAGCTAATATTGCCCAGTATGTGCAGGGTCAGAAGGCGCTGATTGTAACCAATTCCAGCATAGCCCCTCTGTACCTGCAGCGATTACAGGACCAGTTGCCGGGTTTGCAAATAGATACCGTTGTGCTGCAAGACGGCGAGCGCTTTAAAAACCTTGAAACCCTTAACGAGATATTCACTGGCCTTATCCAGTCACAGCACGACCGTAAAACCACGCTGATTGCGTTGGGCGGGGGCGTGGTCGGCGATATGACTGGCTTCGCGGCAGCCTGTTATCAGCGAGGGGTGCCATTTATTCAGGTGCCAACTACTCTGCTGGCTCAGGTCGACTCGTCGGTGGGCGGCAAGACGGCGGTCAATCACAGTCTGGGCAAAAACATGATTGGCGCTTTCTATCAGCCAAGGGCCGTGATCATAGATACGGACACATTGTCGACGCTACCAGATCGAGAGTTCCGCGCTGGGATGGCGGAGGTGATTAAGTATGGCTTGATCTCCGACGCTGAGTTTTTTGCCTGGTTGGAAGACAATGCTGAGGCCCTGCTAGCCCGGGACCACAGTGCTCTGGCCCATGCCATAAGGCGCTCCTGTATCAACAAGGCTCAGGTGGTGTCGGCGGATGAGACGGAGCAGGGAGTCAGGGCTATCCTCAATCTGGGCCACACCTTTGGTCATGCCATTGAGACCTTTCAACAGTACAGAGACTGGCTTCACGGCGAGGCTGTAGCTGCCGGTATGGTGATGGCGGCCCAGCTATCGGTGCTGGCAGGAAGTATTAGCCGCGCTGAGCTGCAGCGGACCAAAGACTTGATCTCCAGCTGTGGGCTGCCAGTGCAACCACCGGCGAATATGTCTGCCGACGACTTTTTAAATCTGATGCTGCGCGATAAAAAGGTACTCGATGGCCAGTTGCGTCTGGTATTACTCGAGGGTATTGGCCGTGCGACAGTCAGTGCCGATTTTGAGTCAAAGTGGTTGCAGCAGGTTCTGACTGAGGCCTGTATGGGCTGAGTGCCGCGCGGTTTCGGCCTTTTTTACCCTAAGCGACCAGCCGTAGAGTAGTCCAATCTGCTGATATAGTGGGTATAACAGATTGTCGAACATGCTCCTTAAGTGTAAAATGCGCCCGCTTATCGATTTGCACTTAACTTCTGTTCAACCAACCATCAATACAATTTTTACGGATTACTGTGGGTTTAACTATGACTCAAAGCTTATGTCGGCTTGATGATTTTAAAGACAACTGTGGTTTCGGGCTAATTGCCCAGGTAAAAGGCGTAACTAGCCATAAGCTTTTACAAGACGCGATTCAGTCGCTGACCTGCATGACCCACCGGGGCGGTGTGGCGGCAGACGGTAAAACCGGCGATGGCTGTGGTCTGTTGATGCAAAAGCCCGATAGCTTTCTGCGCACCGTGGTTGCCGAGAGTCTGCAAGTAGAGCTACCAGAGTCCTACGCTGTGGGTGCGGTGATGTTGAGCACCGACGAAGACCAGCGCAGCGCGTCAAAAGCCATTCTGGAACAGGAGCTTACTGATCAGGGCTTGACCCTGATTGGCTGGCGCAAAGTGCCCACCGATAATAGCTGCCTGGGCCCCATTGCCCTGGAGTCACTGCCTGCGTTTGAACAGATTTTTATCGCCCCCGGCAAGGTGGAAGGGGAGCAACAGTTCACTGCCCGACTTTATATGGGTCGCCGCAAGGCAGAGAAACGCTTAGCCGCTGACAGCAGCTTTCATATCGCTAGTCTGGGTATCAATATTCTCAGCTACAAAGGGTTGATGATGCCGGTGGACCTGCCCGGTTTTTACCTGGACTTGGCCGATGAGCGGTTAGAGACTGCGATCTGTGTTTTCCACCAGCGCTTCTCAACCAATACCATGCCTAGATGGCCGCTGGCGCAGCCTTTCCGTATGCTGGCTCACAACGGCGAAATCAATACCATTATGGGCAACAGAAACTGGTCTGTGGCCCGAACGCCCAAATATAAGACCGATCTACTCCCAGACCTTTTGGAAGCAGCGCCGCTGGTTAACCGCACAGGGTCCGACTCCTCCAGTCTGGACAATATGCTTGAGATGCTGGTCACCGGGGGTATGGACCTACACCTTGCGGTGCGCAGTCTGGTACCGCCGGCCTGGCAAAATGTGGAAGATCGCGACCCCAATCACCGCGCGCTCTATGACTACCTTTCCATGCACCAGGAGCCTTGGGATGGTCCGGCTGGCCTGGTGATTACCGATGGTCGTTACGCTGTCTGTACCCTGGATAGAAACGGTCTGCGACCCTCCCGCTGGGTGATGACCGACGACGATGTGATTACGGTGGCATC
>JBMZST010000241.1:0-3128 GCA_049623265.1 Porticoccaceae bacterium | reverse complement strand
AATCTATGCGGTCACCGGGTCGGAATCGCTTGCTGCCATCCCAGTCCAATTCGCGATTGTTAAGCACCAACTTTAGTAGGCCACCACGATCCTCGATAATGCCGCGCACGATTTGGTTGTCTCTAAGACCTATGGCCTTAGCCACCTGTTCTGATACGCGAGCAGCCGCGATCCCCTCCATAGGGACTGGAGCTGGTCGCGGGTTAAGATTGATCTGCTCTGGGCCTAACACATATGTGACCTTGGCGGCACGCCGTTGCTTGGTGGGTAGCTACCCTCTACCCTGTTGGTTTAGGGAAACTGCACCCAGTCATCTCGCTCATCGTAGTGAGAGGATTTCTTCTTGGTTTTAGCGGCAGCGTCGGTAAACACCACCTTGTGGATATCCGCCGCATCAGGCAGCTTGAGTTTGCGGCCTGCAAACATCCAGTTCGGGTTATTGCGTTTAAACGCATGAGGGTTGGCCCGCACTATTGCCTGCTGAAGAATTTTCTTGCGCACGGGTACATTGGGTACAGTGCGCTCAATTATCTGACTTAGGGTATCGCCCAGGCGGGTTTTATAATAACCATTCTGGGATGCCATCACTGGCTGCTCCAGCCCTTCCTGTAGGGCGCTGATATCCTGCATCAATTGCGCCAGTGCTGCCTCGGCATCGGAGGAATCGGCAAAGGCGGCGCCAGCGGTTGCTGTGGTCACAACAGCCGAGGCCACCAATGAGATGGCACATAGCCAAAACAGCTTAGCGGTAAACTCTCGGATCGCACTAATTGTGTTTGCAATTGGTTTCATGGTTATTTCCTTGCTTATCTTAAATCATTCTTCTTTCTGAGCCGGTACCAGACTTCACCATGGCTTAGGTTACCCGAAAAGCCTGACTAAAAATGCCCTACTAAAAATGCATAGCAACACTGCGCGCTACCAAGGCTTTTTGCGACCATTTTGGGCCTGCCACATACCTGAGTGTGGCGGCATGATCGGTTATAGATTCCACCTCGGCTAGCCCCAGCCCCGCGAGGCCCTCCATACTCAGAGATTGGTTGAGTATATTTTTATCTGTGCTAATTAAAAACTGGTCTCCCACATTAATGCCGGCAATCCGCCCTGCGTTAATTTTCACCTGCTCGTCGGTACCGGACTGGGGAATCAGCTTATAGAACTCTTCCCGACATTCCATAAAAGCAGACGCCTCAGAGACAAACTGCTGGGTAACCTCTGCCAACTGCTGCTGCAGTGGCTCTGGCATAGCCGACTTGGCATAGCCCCGGGGAACCTCTGGATAGCGCATGCCCACTTTCTTGCTCCACAGTGGCGTGCCCTGCTCGCGGTCGAACAACACTAGCTCGTAAGAATACTTTTGCTCGGGCCAGGGTTTGGAGTAGCTCATACCAGGAACGGTTTCCGCCAGCTTTGCCAGGCCGTTATAGCCCGCCTGGAAGCCATAGCTCAAACCAGATACCAGCGCATCGGGTTCGAACGGCGTCGAGGTCGGCAGATTGGCAAACTCTTCGTGTTCAGCGTGCTCGGCGCGAAGTGCAATGTTAAATCTATAGCGAGCCTGATCAGCTGAGGTGCCCTGCAGATAGCGATCATAGGCGGTAGCATAGTAGTTCATTGATTTAACCGACCAATCATCGGAGCCGTACAATGCTGCCGTAAGAGCCTCCTCCGTCAGCTGGGTTAGCTCGCTGAGGTAGTGGTCGCCCATGCGCTTGTCTGGACTAGCATTGGTCATATTGGTGCCCACAGATATGACTGCCTGGCGGCGGTTATTAGGCCTGGCGCCGGGACAGCTCTGCCCGGAACGCATTTTGGCCTCGAGCTCGGCAACATCTATTCCGCTGGCACGTTTGATATCCAAAATTCTTAAGCCGGAAATATCGCTGCTGGTCGATAGCCGAGAGGATTCATGCAATACGCCAAGACTGTCGAGAAAGGCGGCACTGTCTAGGCGCAGGTCAGTATCTAGAGCCAGGTCTACCAGCGCCTGCTTTATAGCTTCCAACTTCCGCTCAGCGGAAGCCGCGGCCATGTCCTCTGATGTCTGGGGCACTCTGGCCTCAACCGAATAGCGCTGATTGAAGTCAGCGATCAATGACTCAAGCGTCGGCGCCTCAGCACCTCTGGCGGACATGGTTGCCAGTGCCAGGGTCAGTGCCAGAAAACAGGCGGCGACTCTGGGGCCACTGCTGTGCACAGCGATTGCTCGAGTAGGGGGGCGCATGCTGCTAGGGGAATCCGCTTACCAGCCTATGAGCTTGCCAAGCTCTCATTAGCCCTGGCGGCTAAGAACAGACGGCGCAGATCATTGACTATGCTTCTGTCCAGAGACAGGGTGGTCTCGTAGGTATCGTCACCTACGGGATTAATGCTAACCAGTCGAGCACCGTACACCACACCCTGAACCCGAGCCTTAAGCGTATCGCTCTTCATCACCATCTCACCAATGGTGGTGTTGGCATCCAGATACTGGCCGTAGATCTGCTCCATCAGCGCACGGTAGGCATCTAGTTTTGACGCGCGAATCGAAAGAATGCGCTGCTGGGCTGGAATATCACTCTTCTGCGCACTGATCACTGCATATCCGGTGGCCAGAATATTGTTGTTTTGATCGACGATGCCCTGAATCACAGCTGCATTGTAATCTTCTATGCTAGTGGCACAGCCCGTCAGCGCGATTGAACCCACAGCGACCAGAACAATGGAGCCTGTTTTTTTCACTGCTGATTTTCTTAGCGCTTTTAGCGCTTGGCTTAAACTCATTTTCATCGTCTTTCCTATCTATGCTGGTTAATTTGCTACAGGCATCCGGATGGTCACCAGAGGGCCACAGCCCTTAGCTGTTTATTACTTCATTAGCTCTATTATCGGCAGGAGTAGCAGAGTCTTGAGCCCTAGTTTGATCTATCGTCGCAACAAATTTCGAGATCAGGCTGTGACCGTCACTTTGGCAAGCCCGCTCACAGACAGTTTGGCATACATATTGCAATCCCTTGGTATAAAGGCCAAAAAGCCAGCGAAACCCTTTTTGGCATCAACTATAACTGATTGTTTTTAGTAAGGTTTTTATTAGATGGCTAACGCGATACTGTCAAATATACGTCAGGACATGTCAAAAATCGAACTCT
>JBMZST010000240.1:0-3157 GCA_049623265.1 Porticoccaceae bacterium | reverse complement strand
CTATTGCTGTTGTGGAAGTCTTACCAGGAGTACTGGAAAAAGACAGATGACGAATCCTCCTAGCCAACAGACCAACTGCTGGGGTTGCAAGCATTTTAAAATTACCCACGAAAAAAACATGCCCTACGGCTGCAACGCTATGGGGTTCAAATCTAAAATGCTGCCCTGTCTAGAGGTCACCCGTATAGAGGGTGACCGGTGTTTCAGCTTCATGGCTAAGTCTAAGCAAAATCAATCGAAGTAGTGGGCAACGGCGTTTAATACGCCATTGGTCGCAAACTTCCTATGAGCATTTGAATAGCTTAAACTTGGCTGAAGACACCTAAATAAAATCACAAAACTGTCGATGATACGTATATGGAGAAACGCCTCTGGGCAACTCTATGGCGTTTTGTGGCCAAACAGGCGCGGCGAAAACAACCTATTAACCTCTGGGAGTATGAATGGACATTGCAACAATTATCGGCCTGGTTGGCGCGCTTTTCGCGATAAATCTAGCAGTTACAGATCCCACGCCACTGATGAACGCCAACTCCGCTTACCTGGTGGTGTTAGGGACCTTTGCCGTTACCCTGTTCCGCTCCTCAATGGGCGAATTTTTAAATATGTTTGTCGTGTCGCTAAAAATGTTTCGCTACAAGATGGACAAGCCAGAGGATTTGATTGACCGCCTGGTAGAGCTTGCAGGCATAGCGCGAAAAGACGGCATGATCGCCCTGGAAAATGAAGAAATTCCCAATCGTTTTCTCGCCAAGGGAATCAGCTCTCTGGTTGATGGCAATGAAGCAAGCTTTATTCGCAGCTCCCTTGAGCGCGATATGTATATGACGGCTAGACGCCACGAAGCAGGCCGGGGCACATTGCAGGCGGCCGGGGATATTGCGCCCTCCATGGGTATGATCGGCACATTGATCGGTCTGGTGAATCTGCTGCAAAACATGGCCGCCAATCCAGAGGGCATTGGCCCCGCTATGGCACTGGCGCTGTTGACTACCCTGTACGGCTCATTGCTGGCGAATATTATCTTCCTCCCTATCGCCATGAAGCTAGAGAACCATGCTAAGAACGAAGAGATGAATAGTCAGCTGATTATCGAGGGCGTGTTATTTATCCAGAGTGGTGGTAACCCCAGATTATTGGGTGACCTGCTCTCGGCTTTCTTGAATCCCAAGAAAAACAAAAAACGCGCCAATGCCGAGCCCGCAGCTGCGGACTAGTGTTGTTTTTTCGGAGCAGCGGTCTAAATCCATGGTTACTGAGCCAGCTATCAAATTCACGCGACTTGTGGCTCTGTGGGCCGCGCAGGTGAGTGCTCATGGCTGATGAAGAACTACAGGAAGAAGGCAGCGAGCTACCGGAGGACTGCCCAAAGTGTAAAAGGTTTGCGCCACCTTGGATGACTACCTTCGCCGATATGGCGACCCTGCTAATGGCGTTTTTCGCACTGCTGTATAACTTCGCTACTATGGATGTGGGTGAGCGCGCCAAGGCTATGGGTTCACTCAACGCGACCTTTGGCGCCACGGTAATTAGCCCGATTATTGAAATTCCTATCTCAACCACTCTGATGGTGTCAGAGGATGCCAGTGATACAGAGTCAGATCTAGAGCTAAAGAGTCTTAGCCCCGAGGAACTGGCGGCCCTTAGAGCCGAGGAGACACTGGCGTCCCTGCGTGAAAGCTTGGCTAAAGAAATAAAAGAGGGCTCGGTGGTGCTGCGCAAAGCTGCCGATAAGGTGATTGTGGAGTTGCAGACCTTTTCCAGCCGTGAGCCGGAGTCCACGGGCTTCTATCTGACACAGCCGGTTCTGGATGTGTCGGAAAAGGTGCTGGCTGCTCAGGCAACCACTACCACAGAGATCGAAGTGCGCAAGCAGGATTTGGCGGCGTTAGAGGCGGCAAAAGAGCGCCGCCGTCAGGACGCCAAAGCCCAGTATGAAAAAATGACCCAAGATCTGGCGGAAGAGATTGAAGCCGGCGCAGTGGAATTGGTACTGCAGGATGAAAATCTGATTGTACGCCTGGCCAGTCAGGGCTCTTTTGTCTCTGGCAGTGCCAATGTGCAGGATGGCTTCAGAGGCTTGCTGAAGAAGATAGGTTCGACCCTATCTCTCTCCGAGGGTCGGATTCGAGTCGAGGGGCACACAGATAACGTGCCCATAGCCTTTAGCGATCGCTTTACCTCCAACTGGGATCTGTCCTCCGCACGATCCTCCTCGGTGGCCGCCGTTTTGATTAAAGAGGTGGGTCTAAATCAGGAGCGCATTATTGTTGCTGGTCTGGCCGACTCGCGGCCTCTGGAGAGCAATGACACTGCCTCAGGCCGATCGCGTAACCGTCGCATTGAGGTGATTGTCCGTGGCAAATAAGAAAAAAGAAGATTGCCCGGAATGTGGAACCGGAGCACCTATGTGGATGGCGACGTTTGCCGATATGGCAACCTTGCTTATGTCCTTCTTTGTGCTGCTAATTGCGTTCGCCGAGATGGAAAAACAGGACTCAGTGATGGCGTCGGAAGGTCAAACCGGTAAGAACCTCGGCGTCCAGGATGAGATACCCTCTGAAGAGGCACCACCGATAAATGAGGGTGAAGAGGAAGACGATGGGCTAAAGAAAGCGGATGCAGATACAGATGCCGGTTTTGAAATTGTCAAAGCCGCCCTGGCCAAAGAAATCACCGATGGCAAAGTAGAGGTGAGTATTAAAGACCAGGAAATTGTTGTCGAGGTAGCCCAATCGGAGACAGCTGAGGCCGAGATCAGTGCCAAGGTGCTGCAGGAACAGTTGGAAATCTACGCCAAGGTCAGGGACACCCAGAGCAAAATTGAAGTGGGCGTAAAAATCTCCCAGGAATCAGACGACGTCTCTGCCGAGCAGCTAGCCCGCGAAGCCATGATTGCCGAACAGTACCGGCGTATTCGCGAAAACCTGTCCAACGAGATCGAGAAAGAGCTAGTGGAGGTAATCCGCGAGGGTGAAATTATTATCGTTAGACTGGCCGAGCAGGGTTCGTTTAAGAGCGGTGCGGCTGAGCTGCAGCCGGGCTTTGGCAAGCTACTGGATAAAGTCGGCGTGTCGCTAAAAGGCGCTGAGGGGCTTATTACCATTGAAGGTCACACGGACAATGTGCCGGTTGCCTTTAGCGAACGCTTTAGATC
>JBMZST010000239.1:0-3174 GCA_049623265.1 Porticoccaceae bacterium | reverse complement strand
ATGCCGGCCTGTCACGCCGGAGGTCGCGGGTTCGAGTCCCGTCCGGTCCGCCATTATTAAACCCTGTAAGTCACTGACTTATGGGGTTTTTTATTGCCTGCTCAATACTGTGCCTGCAAATTTGTCGGTATTTTGTTGATAGCTGAATCCACAACCATACAAAAGCCCAGTGGTGAAAGCCCCTAACCAGGCAAAAAATTAAAGGGACGAGTGCAGCTGATAGCCGCTGCGGTAATAGAGCTTAATGGTAGTGATAAATTGATCAGCTACCCAGGTTGTTCTATCGAGCACAAAAAGTGCATCACCAACCTGGCACCCAAGCGCATCGGCAACCCGTTTATTGGCATTCTCAGCGGAAAATAATAGATCACCACTAGGGAATGGGACCGCTCTGACCAGCCACTCATTAACACTTATCTGCTCTAATGGAGCTTCGAGAATATCTGGTACGGCCTCAACATTAACCCAGCGTTCCTCATAGGCATAGGGGCTGTTATCTGCCAGATGAACGGTTCTCAAAAACAGTGCCTCTTGGGACTCTGACATCTGTAGTCTGGTGCGCACAGACTTGGGCGGTTGTTTGAGCTTGGTGACTATATTTTTGTGGCCATAGGCACTGCCAGTCGCCTCAACCTGTTCCCGTAAAATAGAAATGCCAAATTTTGCGTGCCTTATCGGCATTTGGCGCACTCTTGTGCCACCTTTGCGTTTTCTTACAACAACCCCCTCATCCGCCAGAGCTTGCAGCGCCCGATTTATGGTCGTACGGGCACAGTTATATTCCTTTGCCAGCGCCAGCTCCCCGGGAATAAGGGCACCCAGCTCCCACTCGCCAGATTCAATTCGGCCCTTAAGCATTTGCCTAATTTTATGGTGAGAATTAGTTTTCACAATGCACTCCGCAATCGTTTAATGGTCTGCAGAAACTGGCGGCTAATTGCCTCTCGCTGACGATGCCTACCCTCGCTAACCATATGCCTGCCAGCCGCCCAAATATCGCTTACAATATTGTCTGCAGATGCAAATATCCAGGTATCAAGAATCCGGTCATCGGTTAGACCCGCGAGAGAATAATGCTGGTCATCCAGCGCAACAAGGTCAGCGAGCGCACCCACATGAATAGACCCGGCATTGCGACCCAGTGCCCGCGCACCGCCGGCAGCCGCATGCTCATAGATAAAGCGCCCACTGGAAGCTGTAGCCTGGCTGCTTAGAATAACACGCCGGTGATCACGTAAGCGCTGGGACATTTCAAGCATGCGCAACTCCTCACTGAGGGCGATTTTGACATTCGAATCAGAGCCAATACCAAACCGCCCACCCTGCTCAATAAATTGCGGTGCATTAAAGATACCATCGCCCAGATTAGCTTCAGTAATGGGACATAGACCGGCAACAGCGCCAGATTTTGCAAAGTCCACTAGCTCCCTTTGGTCGGCCTGAGTTGCATGCACCAGGCACCAGCGGTTATCAACCTCAATATTGTCCAACAGCCATCGGATGGGTCTGGCTCCCCGTGCCTGGACCACCTCATTGACTTCGTTTTGCTGTTCAGCAATATGAATATGCACCGGCGTTTGCGGATTGAGCTGGCTGGCTAATAACAGCCCATCTGCTGTCACAGCTCTCAGGGAATGGGGCGCCACCCCGAGAACATAATCCTGAGGCAACTCCGCCATTCGCTCCTGGAGCCTCGCATAAAGTGTTTGGAACTGATCCAGGTTACACCCAAAACGACGCTGGCCCGCCTGCAGCGGCTGATTATCAAGGCCACCGCGCATATACAGAACCGGCAGGTGAGAATAGCCAATGCCAGACTTTAAAGATGCTTTAAAAAGCCGCTCTGATAACTCCGCGGGGTTGCTATAGGCAACCCCCCTGGGGTCATGGTGCAAGTAGTGAAATTCAGCGGATGCGGCGTAGCCAGACTCCAGCATTTCCATCTGCACTAGCGCTGCAATCGCCTCGATATCATCGGGTGAGAGAATCTCCAAAAACCGGTACATAACCTTGCGCCAGGACCAGAAATCCTCAAGAGCCGTCGCCTCCCGATGTTCGGCTAAACCGGCCATAGCTCTCTGGAACGAATGGCTGTGCAGATTCGACAGGGCCGGCAAAAGAATGCCCACAGTTTTATCCGGGGAGCCTGTTGATTTTGAGATATCCGATATCTGTCCAGAGTCATCGACGCTGACGGAGATGTCTCGCTGCCATCCGGTGGACGTAAGCGCCTGTTTGGCAAAAATTTTGAGTGACATCTATTCCAATCACAGATTAATATGTGCATACATAATAATCATGTTGAGAAGCCTATTACAACAGGTATGGAAAACGAAATACTTTTTACCCAATGCGCTGTAGCCACAATGCAGACAAACGACACTGCCTATGGCCTGATTAATCGTGGCGCCATTGCCGTTCGCAATGGACGGATAGACTGGGTGGGTGAAGAAAAGTCGATACCAGCTGCTTATCAAACATTGCACCGAGAGCCCCTGGGCCAGCGTCTAGTCACACCAGCGCTAATCGATTGCCATACCCATCTGATCTTTGGTGGCAATCGCGCCCGGGAATTCGAGATGAGAATGAATGGCGCAAGTTACCAAGACATTGCCAATTCTGGGGGTGGTATAGCATCGACCGTTGAGGCAACAAGGAGAGCCAGTGATCAGGAACTGATAGACGGTGCCCTGAGACGAATCGATGACCTTATAGCTGAAGGCGTCGCAGTGATAGAAATAAAATCAGGCTACGGATTGACCATCGAACATGAATTGCGAATGCTGCGAATTGCTCGACATCTCGAATCTCTCCGCCCTGTAAAGATCGTAACCACCTGGCTTGCCGCGCACTCAGTCCCCAAAGAGTTTCAACAGCGGCTTGATCAGTATATTGATCAGGTGGCCATACCGGGGTTGCGGCAGGCAGCGAGAGAGGGCCTGGTTGATGCGGTTGATGGCTTTTGTGAAACCATCGCCTTCTCACCAAGCCAAATAGATCGTCTTTTCAAAGTGGCGCAATCTATGGACCTACCGGTCAAGCTGCATGCCGAACAGCTGTCCAATCAGCAGGGGGCGCTGCTGGTGGCCCAATACAATGGCCTATCTGCTGACCACCTAGAGTATCTGTCAATTGAGGACGTAACAGCATTCTCCCAATCAGACGCGGTGGCAG
>JBMZST010000238.1:0-3201 GCA_049623265.1 Porticoccaceae bacterium | reverse complement strand
TCTTCGATCTCTGCGGCAACTCTGTGAAACTCTTTGTTTTCTATCTGTAGTCCCAGCTCTTTAATCAGGGACTCGCTATTTAAGTCCTCATTATGCCGCGAGCGCAAGTGGAAGTTTAAATTTTCATGAGAGCTATGGGTACTAAAGAATACCAAACCACCAAATAATACGGTGCCCGCAATGATGGCCAGAATAGACACTGATAGCTGATAGGAGGCCATGCTCGGGAAAACCAGCAATATGGGAATAAGGCTTAACACCAAGACTATTGAGGCCAAAGTCACTGCCCAGGAGAGAGCCTGAGCCAGCTTGCCCTCTCTATCCATCTCAACTTTTTGCTGCAGAACAAGGCTTTTCTTGGCCGCATCTAGGGACTGTTGCGAGGGCTCGATTGCCAGCTCGCCTCGATTATTTCTCAGGTTGCTGAGGGTTTCTTGCACCCAGGACATCTCGTCTTCTATTCTTTTAATACGTGTCGCCTGGCCAATAATAGAGTCTTTGCGCTTAGATAGCTGTTTAGTTCTACTGTGCTGGTAAACCGCCCTGCCATGTTCGTTATCAAGCTTGTCTCTCAGACCCAGACTCCGAAGCAGATCACTTTTAGCTTTACCCTGATCCAACTCATGCTGAACCGCAAGACGCAGTGAAGACTCAAAGTCATTGTTGTCATTTCCCACACCCCAGTGCTGATTAAATACCTCTACAATTGTCTGAGTTTTAGTAAGCATAATTGTTTGTGAATTCCTAAAACTGACGCGCTGGAACACCCTGCCGTTGCCGTAGTTTCCAGTCCTTATCTGTATATGTCGGTGCTGGCTCTGAAAGCTTGAGGCTCTGCCCCCGTATAAGGTCTGCGCCTCGCTCTGCCACCATCATGGTAGGCGCATTGAGGTTGCCATTAGGCAGCGAGGGGAATACTGAGGAATCGATTACGCGCAGATTCTCCAGACCATGCACTCGCAGCTCTGCATCCACTACTGCCATCGCATCAATGCCCATTTTGCATGTACCCGCTGGATGGTAGGCACTGTCTACTGACTTGCGAATAAAGGCATCGATCTGTTGGTCTGTCTGTATATCAGCGGTGGGTTGAATAGCCTCGCCGCGATAGGGATCCATTGCCGGCTGCTGCATAATTTCCCTGGTAAGACGCACGGCATCGCGAAAGCCCTGGATGTCTTCTTCGGTCTGTAAGTAGTTGAAGAGAATCTTTGGATGCTGACTGATATCTGCTGACAGCGCACGCACATAGCCTCTGCTAGTTGGCTTATTATGCCCCACATGCACCTGAAAGCCATGGTCTTTAAAGGCTACGGACCCGTCATAGGTTACGGCGCCAGGTAAAAAATGGTACTGAATATCAGGTGCCTGAACACCAGCGCGGGAGCGAATAAAGGCGCAGGACTCAAAGTGATTGGTGCGGCCAAGGCCGGTTTTAAACAAAAGCCACTGGGCGCCAATAAATGCCTTTTTCACCAGACCTAACTGGCTATTGAGGCTGATAGGCAGCTTACATCTGTACTGAAAATTAAACTCCAGATGATCCTGCAGGTTTTCACCCACCCCTGGGAGTTCATGCAGGCAGTCTATGCCGGCAGCCTTTAATCTGTCTGGGGCACCCACACCAGATACCTGCAACAAATGGGGGGAGCCTATGGCACCGGCACAGAGTATGACCTCGTGACGGGCGTTGGCCTGGCGGAGTTTGCCCGCTTTGCGGTATTGGATACCCGTCGCGGTTTTGCCGACAAACTTCACCCTGGTTACCAGTGCTCGTTTGATAATACGCAGATTGAATCTGCCTCTGGCGGTTTTGAGATAGGCGTGACTGGTAGACGCGCGCACGCCAGCGTCAACATTCATAAACTTCTGACCAAAGCCCTCTTGACGATAGCCATTGTAATCTTGGGTCTCGCCATAACCGGCCTCTACACCGGCGTCGATAAAGGCTCGATACAGGGGGTTGCGCATATTGTTGCCTGCAGAGATGGCCACTGGGCCCTCGGAACCCGTGTATTCACTACTGCGACACTGATGGTTCTCTAGCTTTTTAAAGTACGGCAAGCAGTTTTGGTAATTCCATCCGTTGGCGCCTAGAGACTCCCACTCGTCGTAGTCCAGTGCATTGCCTCTGACATAGACCATGCCATTGATCGATGAAGACCCACCCATCACTTTGCCGCGAGGACAATTCACTCGGCGATTGTTGAGATAGGGTTCTGGCGCCGACGCAAAGGCCCAGTTGTATTTATCACTGTTCATAGGAATTCCCAGCGCCGAGGGCATGCGAATAAATACACTGCTGTCAGAGCCTCCATACTCAAGCAGTAACACAGTGCAGTCTGAGTCCTCAGAGAGCCTGGCTGCGACAATGGCGCCCGCTGAGCCTGCGCCCACCACTATATAGTCGTATGAGTCGTATTCTGTTGTCTTCCGCACTGTTTCCAACCGTTTTCTTGTAGCACTCTGTATTTCGTCTATGTCTCAATAAAATATTGCCTGAGCCGTCTTCTGCGCCTGTATAGCAACAGGTAAATCACCAGGTATAACCCAATCACCAGCAGTCCCACCCATTCAATCTTGAGCGGTGTAAGCTGATACAGCAACACCAGAGCTGCCAACAACAGCCAGTTACCTAACAGATAACCAGGCAGCCCGACCTGAGCCACAGTGACCGCCAAATTGTCGGTATACAGACGAATAAGCGAATCCAGCGAATTAATCACAAAGATAACTCCCAGGACCACCATTGCCGTACGAAGTATACCGGCCACTGCAATCTCGTTAGCAAAATAATAATAGAGCACAGAAAACCATAGACCAATAGCAATGGAGGGGATCACCAATAGCGCTAACAGCAGCTGCCAGGTCTTTAAGCCACTGACAAATCTGGCCACAAATTGGCCGATCATAATGCTCCAGGCAAACCACCAAAAAAGGTACCAACCATGATAATCACTGATTGGGCTGACAAACCGATGGAGATTTTCAAAGTAGCCGGCGATTTGCCCAACCGAACCTAGATAGCTCTGTATAGAAGCACCAGAGGCCAACAGCATAACCAGAGCCAACAGCACAAATAAGGCGCTGGAACTAAGGCTGAGAATTTTCACATAGCGAATTTCGGTACTGGAAAACACCGCCATCAAAATAATACTGCCCACCAGCAAGTACTGCAGAGGCGAGGAAATACCCTCTATA
>JBMZST010000237.1:0-3201 GCA_049623265.1 Porticoccaceae bacterium | reverse complement strand
ATGCCCGGCAGCACCGTCTTTATAGTGAGTGATTTCCATGATCTGGACGACAGCTGCGAACGCCACCTGTTCGAATTGGCGCGACATGCCAACCTCAACTTCTGCCAGGTATTTGACCCTATAGAAACTGAATTGCCGCCGCCCTCTCTGTATGCGGTCACCGACGGACAGCAGCAGACCATGCTGGATACTCGCAGTACTGCATTACGTCAGCGCTACGCCCAGGCCTTTGAACAACGCGGGCAGACTCTGCGCAAACTGAGCGAGCAGCTCTCCGCCGGCCTGCTGCCCTTTGATACCTCAGAGGCAGTGATGTCAGTACTGGCTCGCGCCTATGGCAAGCGCCGCAGTTCCCGCCGCTCCAGTAGGTCATCACAACTATGAGTACAGCTTTGTGAATGCCACTGACCCCCTAGCCGAACTGCGGGATATTCATCTGCCCGACAGCGTATCAGCCTGGCCTTTGGCACCGGGCTGGTGGCTTCTTATCTTTGTCGCCTGTGCCGGGCTAACTGCACTGCTGATCGCCTATACTCGGCGCCGCAGGGCCCGACTCTACCGCCGCCAGGCGCTACTGCAACTGCAGCAAATAGAGCAGCATGCCGACAATCAGATGGCGGCCCTGCTGGAGCTGCTAAAACAGACCGTTAACAGTGCCTACCCAAATCAGCGTTACAGCAGCCTGACGATCAATGCATTTTTTACATTCCTACAACAGAGTTGCCCAGCAGCGCCGTTTGCCAATCTGCCAGCCAACCTTGAGAGCCTGCTCTACGCAAAAGACATAGAGCAGGACCCTCTGGTTATCGAGCAGCTCTATCTGGATGCAAAAACCTGGATTCGCCACCATGTGCCCAGCCACAAACTGGATTACCAGTCTCTATGTTAAATCTACTCTGGCCCTGGGCACTGGCATTGGCCCCCATACCCTTTATCTATCGCTGGTGGCGCAAACCTGCAGATACCAATATTCGTGCACTGCGCGCACCTATGCTGGCTAGTGCAGCGGAGGCCAACGGCGGTCTGGGTGATGGCAAGCAATGGATGCGACGGCTGCTTTTACTCTTGCTTAGCCTCTGTTGGCTAGCTGCTTTACTTTCCCTGTCGCGACCGGTGTGGATAGGCGAACCCGTAGCTCTGCCCACCGATGGCCGCGATATTCTGCTAGCCGTTGATATTTCCGGGAGTATGAAGCGGGATGATATGGAGCTGCAGGGGCGACAGGTCAATCGGCTCGTCGCAGTAAAAGCGGTGGTCAGTGACTTTGTTGTCGAGCGCAAGGGGGATCGACTGGGGCTGATATTATTTGGCGAAAAAGCCTATCTGCAGACGCCGCTGACCTTTGACCGATTAACAATGCAAACACTGTTAAACGAGGCACAGATTGGCTTTGCAGGCAACAATGGCACAGCCATTGGCGATGCCATAGGCCTGGCCGTCAAGCGCCTGCAAGACCGCCCTGAAAATCATCGCGTGGTTATTCTACTTACCGACGGCGCCAATAATGCTGGAGAACTGGATCCCACTAAGGCCGCCGACCTGGCCCGCCGTGCTGGGGTTAAAATTTATACCATTGGCATAGGCGCCGAGTCGCAGGAGACCTGGGGGCTCTTTGGTAAACGGGTCACCAATCCCAGTGCCGATCTGGATGAGACAGCTCTTACCGGTATTGCAGAGGCCACCGGCGGCCAGTTTTTCCGCGCCAGAAACCCCCAGGAGCTACAGGCAATTTACAGTGAACTCAATCGCCTGGAACCCATAGAGCAGGATGCTGAAACCCTGCGCCCCATAGCCACTCTGTTTCACTGGCCCCTGGGTTTGGCTTTTGCGCTGAGTCTGCTAATCGCGCTGCTGCGTTACATGGCTGGCTATCCTGGAGGTAAGCATGCCTGATGGGTTAACAGCACTCAGTGAATTTCACTTTCTACGGCCCTGGTGGTTTCTGGGTCTGGCCCCAGCACTGTTGGCTATTGCCCTGTATCAGTGGCGCAAGCGCAGTGCCGGTAATTGGGAGCAGGTTATTAATCCAGCCCTGCTGCCGTTTTTAATGCAGGGTGAGACTAAAGCCTCGGGTAAAGCCGGTTGGCTGGCGACTGGCCTCGGGCTTACCTGGGCGATTTGCTGCATTAGCCTGGCAGGCCCAACCTGGCAACAATTGCCACAGCCTGTGCTCAAACAGGACAGCGCAGTCATTGTAGTATTTGACCTGTCGCCCTCGATGCTGGCGGAAGATGTTCCGCCCAGCCGACTGGTGCGCGCTCGCTTTAAACTGATTGATCTGCTTAATAGCCGCCGCGAGGGTTTTACCGCGCTGGTCGTCTATGGAGGCGAAGCCCATACCGTCTCTCCCCTGACCGAGGATAACAATACCATTGTCAGCCTGGTGCCCATACTGCACCCAACACTGCTGCCCGACTATGGCAGCAACACCGAAGATGCGGTAGCCATGGCTATTGAGTTAGCAGCCAATGGCGGTTATGAGCAGGCCGATATTGTGCTTATTAGCGACGGCGTATCCCCTGCCGCCTTTGGCACCATTCAGTCTATGATTGCCAGCGCAGGGACATACCGCCTGTCGATACTGGGTGTGGGGACCTCAGCGGGCGCACCTATTCCCCTGGGCAATGGTGGCTTTGTTAAAGACCGCAGCGGTAGCATTCTAATCCCTAAATTGGACTCGGCCTCCCTGCAGCGGCTAGCCAGTAGGAATGGGGGCATCTACCGCGAGATCAGTGCCGACGATAGCGATATTAATGATCTGCTTAAAATCACCGAACAGCTATTTGGCGATACTACCAGAGAAGTGGATCGCTCATTCGACCTCTGGGACGACCAGGGTTTTTGGCTGGTCATTCTACTGATTCCCGGCTTAATTCTAAGCTTCCGCAAAGGCTCTGTGGTGGCAGTGTTGGTTCTGCCCCTGCTGAGTTTGAGCGAACCGGTCAACGCCTCTCTGTGGCAGAACCTGTGGCAGAATGCCGATCAACAGGGACAGGAAGCTCTGGAGTCCGGCGATGCCGCTAAGGCCCAGACCCTGTTTGAGGACAGCCAATGGCGTGGCAGTGCGGCCTACCGCGCCGGCGACTATGAGGCAGCCATTGGCGACTTTATTGCCGAGGACAGCGCCGATGGCCACTACAACCGTGGCAATGCGCTGGCCAAATCCGGCGATCTGGAGGGTGCCATAGAGGCCTATAATCA
>JBMZST010000236.1:0-3241 GCA_049623265.1 Porticoccaceae bacterium | reverse complement strand
GGAGCGACTTTCCCAACTTCAGCAAATGCCACTATTTTCTCCTTAATTCAGTTCGGTTGTAGCGGCCGATTACTTTAGCAAACTTTTCCAGAATACTGCCAATGAAACAGTGGTTTATTTTACTGAGAACAAAAAAATATCTAAAAAAAAGACCGCCCGGCAATGCAGGGCAGTCTTTTTCTATTGTGACAACCCTATTTTAGGGCAGTAAGTGCAGCACAGCATCTCGCTCTTCAGTCAACTCGGTCTCTGTGGCCTGCATCTTGCCACGGGAGAACTCGTTAATTTCTACGCCCTGAACAATCTCCCAGTCGCCGTCTTTGCAGACACAGGGAAAAGAGTAAATCAGCCCTTCAGCGATGCCGTAGCTACCATCACTGTAAACACCCATACTTACCCAGTCACCCTCAGCAGTGCCCAGAGCCCAGCTGCGCATATGCGCTATAGCAGCATTGGCGGCAGAGGCAGCACTGGAGGCGCCGCGTGCTTTAATAATGGCGGCACCGCGCTGCTGTACTGTAGGAATAAAGTCATCTTCATACCAAGCCTGATCAACCATATCGATGGCCGCCTGGCCATTGACTTTTGTCTGATGCAGATCAGGGTACTGAGTCGCTGAGTGGTTACCCCAGATTGTCATATGGGTGACATCATTAATGCTAGTGCCAGTCTTCTCGGCGATCTGGCTCAGGGCACGATTGTGGTCCAGACGGGTCATGGCGGTAAACTGCCGGGGATCAATATCCGGTGCATTGCGCTGAGCAATCAATGCATTGGTGTTTGCTGGATTGCCGACCACCAAAACTTTGATAGCCTTAGAGGCATTATCATTTAGCGCCTTACCCTGGGCTGAGAAAATTGCCGCATTGGCTTCTAACAGGTCTTTGCGCTCCATACCAGGACCTCTGGGACGAGCCCCCACCAACAGCGCGTAGTCGGCATCCTTAAACGCCACAGCCGCATCGTCTGTGCAGACCATACCTGCCAGCAGAGGAAATGCGCAGTCTTCCAATTCCATAGCCACGCCTTTCAGCGCTTCGAGAGCTGGTGTAATTTCTAACATCTGCAGGATAACAGGCTGGTTTGGGCCAAGCATTTCGCCGGCGGCGATGCGGAACAGTAGGGAATAACTAATTTGCCCTGCTGCACCTGTAACAGTAACGCGAACGGGTGAGGTCACAGTTTGTCTCCGTATTTCTAATCGATGATTGTGGGGCTCTGGCTTATACCGCCCAGAGAGGTCGCTATTATAGTGCTGCAGCAGAAAAATGCATCAGTGCGGGGCAGCTTAGAGCCCTAATAAGACTGATAGACTTTATTTGCGCGGCGAATAGCAGTGCTGGGCTAGCTATTGAGTCTCTGATAAGTTGACTTCATCTGGCTGTATAGTTCGTCCTTGAAGTTCTCTGACGCTGTATCCAGTTGGGCAACGATATCTACTAGATGTTCGTTATCTTCCTTACCGCCCCACTGCTTGTGGTAGCTTCCGTCCTGATAGCCATGGTCCTGGCGGAAAAAATTCAGTACATTTTTCCCCACATAGCCCACATAGAGGGTCTCAAAGTCCATATCGATCCCATCCATCAGACGAGCGAAACCTGCTATATCAAACTCTTTGGTCACTAGGGTCTGTGCAGTAAACTGCTCCAAGTCCAGAGCGAAGTTATCGCTACCCTGCTGGCCATCAAAGCCTTGAATGACTCTGTCACTAATGGCCTCTACAGAATCGCCAGACAAGAGCAGCAAGCTGAGACCAAAGTGCCAGATATCAACTAGCTCCAAGGCAATTTGATCTACATCTGGAGTCTGCTTTTTCCACCATTTCCAACCATAATGGTCCAGCAGCTCTGCACATTCCACCCAGATCGCGCGGTACCACTCGAAATTCTGATCGCGCCATTGCTCATGTACCTTGGTGTTCATATCAGCCTGCAATGCAAGCATGGTAGCTAGCTGTTGTTTCATATTTAATCCCTATGCACGGACAAAGCCGTTGGCCATTTTTTCATGGCCGATACTGGTATTGGGGCCATGCCCAGTCACCACCACGGCCTCGTCATCAAGACTGTATATCCGCTCTTTAATAGAGGTAATAATCTGATCGAAGTTACCCCCGGGTAAATCCGTGCGCCCTATACTGCCCTGGAACAGGGTGTCACCAGCGATCAGGGTTTTATATTCTTCAAAATAGAAGCTAATAGACCCGGGCGTATGCCCTGGTGTATGAATCGCCACACCGCCACAGCAACCCAGATCCTGGTCGTCGTGCAGATAGTGATCTGGATCAGGCAGCTTGACCGGCGGTACACCAAAGCGGGTGCACTGCTCTTCCACCATATCCCACAGGAACTGGTCACCTTTGTGAAGATAGATAGGCGCACCGGTAGCATTTTTAATCTCCCCAGCGGCGAGAATATGGTCCAAATGGGCATGGGTGTGAATAATAGCCACGGCTTTCAAATTCAGCTCATTCAGTAGCCCAAGTATCTGCTCGGCATTGCCGCCCGGATCAATCACCAGCGCTCTACCTGACAGGCGATCACCTATCACTGAGCAGTTGCAACCCAGAGGGCCCACTGGAAAGGTACGGATAATAAACTGTGATTCAGCGGCAGCTAGTTCGGACATATTGCGTTCTCAATAGAAATCTTTACAGGGTGGGTATTTTAAACAAACGGTGAAAATTTTGCGTGGTAATTTCCGCTAATTGCTCGAGGCTAACCCCTTTTAACTCGGCAACAGTCTCTGCGACCTCGCGCACGTACTGGGGCTCATTCTGTTTGCCTCTGTGGGGCACTGGCGCCAACCAGGGCGAATCAGTCTCCACCAAAAGGCGCTCCAGAGGCACAAGGCGGACAACTTCCCTGAGGTCAGCTGCGCTGTTGAACGTGATAATACCGGAGAAAGATATATAAAAACCCAACTCAAGCGCCGCCTCCGCCATTTCCCAGGTCTCGGTGAAGCAGTGCATAACACCTCCGCCCTGCAGCGGGTACTGCCGCAGCAGCTGAATAGTTTCATCGCGGGCATCTCTGGTGTGAATAATAATCGGTTTGCCAGTTTGCTGACTGGCTAGCAGATGATTGATAAAGCTCTCACGCTGCCATTGGTGGGTATCGGCACTGTAAAAGTTATCCAGACCAGTCTCACCTATGGCCACCACCTTGGGCCCGCTGGCCAGGACCACCAATTGCTCCACCTCGGGCACAGGCTGGTCGATTTTCTGCAGCGGATGCACACC
>JBMZST010000235.1:0-3241 GCA_049623265.1 Porticoccaceae bacterium | reverse complement strand
CGGCGCTCCCACCAGGTCAGCACCGCCGCGCCGGCTACACCTCCCACCAAAATAGCAAGGGCCAAAAGAACTGGCAGCATTAACTCAGACATGGGCAGCCCCTCCCTCAGTGGCAACAGCACTCGACAGGGTTCTGTCCGATGCGATTAACTGTGGCTGGCGACGCTGCCAGTTCGAATCAACCGCCAATGTCGCCAGTGCGCCCGCCTGCAGATCCAGGGTCTCAGCATAGCCGACGCCAAAACCAATACAGTTCTTGGCGACTCGCTGCAGCACCCGCACCTCCAGAGACACCTCTGTGTCGCCGCAAGTGACAACCACACCATCACCCGCCGCCACGCCCAGCTTTTCAGCCACCACGGCACCCAGAGAAACAAAACCAATACCGGCCAGCTCGGCAATTTCATCGGTATAAGCCGACAGCTCGTCAGAGCCATGAACCTGGTGAACTGGGACTAGCTGCCAATGATGCGGCTGCATCTCAATAGTTTTCTGTCGCGCCTTTTGAGTGGCTTTACTGGCGGAGGAGACCAGTAGCTTTGCTCCAGCGGTACCGCCCTTTAGCGGACCATCCACCTCTGCTTGGAACTTCTGTAAAGACTGATTGCTATTCCAGCCCGGGGACCAGACATAGGACATCAGCGCGGCAGGCTGATCCCGATTGAGGCCCTCCATACTAAAGGCCAGGGGCGACTCATCATCCTTGGGCTGCTGCGGCTCATGCACACTGACGCCGGCATTTATTGCGGTGCGGCCACTGTATCTGTGCGTCTGCCGCGGAATTTTCAAACCATGATCGCGGTAGCTATGATCTGGAGCCGCATTGACTAGCTCGGCAAACTCCGGCTGAGACTGGGCACAGGCCGCGACCACATCATCAAAGTGTTCGAGCTTGGCGACGTCCCTGTGACCCAGAACAGCAGCAAGTTTTAATAGCCATTGCCAGCTGGGTAGCCGCTCGGCAGCCGGCTCAAACACGGGGAAATAACGCTGCGCACGCCCCTCCATATTAACCAGCGTACCCTGGGATTCTGCATAGGAGGCTGCAGGCAGCACCAACTGGGAGGCACCCAGGGTGGCATTCTCTAGAAGATCTATACTGATCACCTGGGTACCCTCGGCCATCAGCTGAGTGAGTTGCTGGGCGCTGAGGCGGCGCTCAAGATCATTCTCCACCACCAACAGCACCTCTGGTGGGCTGGCAACCAGATCAGCTAGGGATTTAGTGGAGGTGTCAGCCATCAGCGCCACACCCAGACTGTTGGCCTCGGGCATACAGAGGCTTAGCATACAGCTGGATTCAGGCCCACAGAGTGACTCGGCGATGGCCACTGCAGAATTGATAATACCCCAGTGCAACAGACTAGAACCGGTGACAATCAAGGGATTTTTAGCCGCCTGCAAGAGTTCAGCAATCTGATTGGCCTGTTGATTGGATGAGGGTTCGCCTGCCAGAGCCTCAACAATGGCGACGCCAAATTCGGCAATTTGGTCTGGCGCCAATGAAATAGATTGGCTGGCCACATCATCCAGGCGAGTGTCCATCGGTGAAACAATAATTAGCGGCGAGCGCTGGTCCTGCGCCAAATTGCGCACGGCGGCATCCTGCCACGGGGGTAGACCCATCTGTTCGGCCAGTTCAAAGGCCTTATTGCGTACCGACTGACGGAGCGCCAGAGCTACTCTGGGAGCCGTGTTGGTAACGTCCTCACCCAGAATCAATACGGCGTCTGCCGCCTCAATTTGCTTGATACTGGGGTTGGCCGCCACGGTGGTCTGCAGAATCCGACGAATGCTATCCATCAACGGGGCTTCGCTCTCAGAGAAGCCAGGGTAAAAATGCTCAGTCCCTACCAGCTCCCGCAACAAATAGTTCGCCTCTAACGAAGCTCTGGGCGAGCCAATGCCCGCGACTTTTTTCCCCTTGATTAAACCCGCAGCCGTCTCCAGCGCCTGTTGCTGATGCACCGCCATAAAACTGCCATCTGCCTGCTTGATCCCGGCATAGTCCAGACGCGCATCGCTATTGATATAGCCACTGCCAAAGCGACCGCGATCGCAGAGAAAATAACCATTGACCTCATGGTTGTACCTATTGTGTACACGCTTTAATTTTCCATAGCGCTCACCTGGCGCCGTATTGCAGCCGACAGCACAGCCCGTGCACACTGAGGGTGCAGACTGCAGATCCCATTTTCGGCTGTACTGTTTTAAAAACGGCTTATCGGTAAATACCCCTGTGGGGCAGACCTCAACCAGATTGCCACTAAACTCACTTTCGAGGACCCCATCTTTATGGCGCCCGAAGTACAGGTGATCATGGGACGCCTGGGCGCCCAGATCAGTGCCGCCCGCATAGTCCTTGTAGTAGCGCTCACAGCGGTAACAGGTGATGCAGCGGTTCATCTCATGATGGATGAGTGGCCCCAGATACTGGTTGCGGTGGGTATTCTTTTTACCGCTGTAACGGCGATCTCTGTGCCCTACCATCACCGTCATATCCTGTAGATGGCACTCGCCGCCCTCGGCGCAGACCGGGCAATCATGGGGGTGGTTTAGCATCAGAGACTCCACTACCGCCTCGCGGAACTCTGTGGCATTCTCCGCATTTAGTGAAAAGCGAGCACCCTCCGTCACCGGGGTCATACAACCCATAACAATACGCCCGCGGGTATCCTCTTCATTTTGGTACTGCACCAGAGCGCACTGGCGACAGGAACCAATAGAACCCATGGCCGGGTGCCAGCAGAAATAGGGTAAATCCAACCCGGCATTAAGACAGGCTTCGAGAATATTCTCGCCGTCGTTTACCTGAAGTTCCTGACCATCGATAAATATGGTTGGCATAATTTACACTCGTCTAATGGTAGGGGCAGCGGCCACTACTGATGTGCTGTTTAAAGTCATCGTAAAAATATTTCAGTGCGCTCTGCAGCGGCTCCATGGCGCCGGGCGCCAGTGCGCAATGGGTATTACCAATGGCACCTATGTACTTGACCTGATAGGCTAGAGTTTCCAAATCCTCAGGCTGACCCCGGCCCTCTTCAATATCCTGCAGAACCTGTCGCGACCAGGGCAAACCATCGCGGCACGGCGTACAAAAGCCACAGGATTCATGGGCAAAGAAACGGATAAGATTGAGCACCATCCCCACGGGGCAAGTACGGTCGTCGAGGATAATCATGGTGCCTGTACCCATGCGACTGCCGGCGGCGCCAATCACGTTGTAGTCCATGGCCAG
>JBMZST010000234.1:0-3243 GCA_049623265.1 Porticoccaceae bacterium | reverse complement strand
ATTCGCGACGTGGCGGCCCTAGAAGACCGAATTGAAAAACTCTAGTAGTTAACTATGAATTGGCTAAGGGGGGGGACAAATTAAATCTGCAGACAGGCTTAAGCCTTAAAGTTCATCATGCGCTCGAGTGACCTGTAGGCCTCACGACCGAGCTCGGAGTCAACCTCGATTTCATTACTGCCTTGCTCTAGACAGTCGAGCAAATTTTCCAGGCTATTCATGCCCATCCAGGGGCAATTAGCGCAGCTGCGACAGGTGGCGCCGCTGCCTCCCGTAGGCGCAATCAACAGCTCCTTATCTGGCACCGCCTGCTGCATTTTGTAGAAAATACCCTGATCTGTGGCCACAATCAGCTGCTGCTGGGGTAGATCTCTAGCCGCGGCAATTAACTGCGAGGTAGAGCCAGCCACATCCGCAATCTCTACCACCGACTCCGGAGACTCAGGGTGAACCAGCACGGCGGCATCGGGATACACCTTTTTAAGGTCCAAAATACCTTTGGCTTTAAATTCCTCGTGCACAATGCAGCTGCCATCCCACATCAGCATGTCAGCGCCGGTATTCTTCTGCACATAGGCGCCCAGGTATTTGTCAGGGGCCCAAAGAATCTTCTCGCCCTGGGCATCCAGATAATCCACCACCTCTAGGGCGATGCTAGAGGTTACCACCCAGTCAGCCCTGGCTTTGACTGCTGCCGAGGTATTGGCATAAACCACCACGGTACGATCGGGATGCTGGTCGCAGAAGGCGGCAAACTCGTCGGCGGGACAGCCCACATCTAATGAGCAAGTAGCCTCCAACGTCGGCATCAACACCTTTTTCTCTGGCGTCAGAATCTTGGCCGTCTCACCCATAAACTTGACCCCAGCAACCACCAAGGTGTCAGCGCTGTGACTGTTGCCAAAGCGAGCCATTTCCAAGGAGTCAGACACAGTGCCACCGGTCTCTTCGGCCAGCGCCTGGATTAATGGGTCGGTGTAATAATGGGCAATAAGAACAGCATTTTTTTCAATTAACTGCCCTTTGATTCTCGACTGCAACAGACCGACGCGCTCGGCATCAATTTCGATGCTGGCTGGCACCTGATTGAGATAGGTCTCAACCAATTGCCGCGAAGTCTGGTGCTCGGTCGTGGCCATTGTCTGCTGCTCTGTCATTGTGTGAATCTAAGATTATTAATAGGTCGAGATAGATACTAGTAGCGTGATAGCAAATAAACCACTGCGACCAGGATGATGGTCAGTACAGCGACAATAGCAATTGCGTCCGCTTTGGAATTATCTGTGGTATCTGGTTTTGTAGCCTTGGCCATAAAAAGTTTCCTGTGATTTAACCCGCCGTTGTGACGGAAGTATAAGCGCTGCGATCAACGTTGCGCTCGATCAATTTTGAGCGCGCATTCTAACAACCAAATTGGTAACTGTCTTGCTTCCAAGGACGCTGAATAGGGTCATTTAGGCTGAAATAGTGCCCCTGCCCATCAAATTTCGTCCACAACCTGCCTTATTACCAATAGATATCCAGATATAGATAAATAATAATTCAAAAGAATAACGCCTGACGTTATCATACCGCCCCCTTACAGGCAGTACACAGACCCAAACTTCATGTATAAATACAACCAACAGGACCAACAGATTGTCGACGAGCGCGTCGAGCAGTATCGTGGTCAAACCCAACGCTATCTGGCCGGTGAAATCTCCGAGGAGGAGTTTCTTCCCCTGCGGCTCCAAAACGGCCTCTATGTTCAGCGCCTAGCCCCTATGCTACGCATTGCCGTGCCCTACGGCCTACTTAGCAGCACTCAGGTGCGCAAACTGGCCAGCATCTCGCGGCAATATGACAAGGGCTACGTGCACTTTACCACCAGACAAAATATCCAACTCAACTGGCCCGTGCTGGAAGAGGTTCCAGATATCTTGGCAGAGTTGGCCAGCGTTGAAATGCACGCTATACAAACCAGCGGCAACTGCATCCGCAATACCACCACAGACCAGTTCGCCGGTGTAGCACAGGATGAAATTGAAGACCCTAGGCCCTGGTGCGAAATTATTCGTCAGTGGTCCACATTGCATCCAGAATTCGCTTTCTTACCACGCAAATTTAAGATAGCCGTCTGCGGTTCTGAAGAAGATAGAGCGGCATTTTTACTCCATGATATTGGTCTGCAACTGGTCAAAAACGACCAGGGCGAGACCGGCTTTCAGGTATACGTGGGCGGTGGTCTGGGTCGCACTCCAGTGATTGCCTCATCCATTCGCGAGTTTTTACCCAAAGAACATCTGCTCACCTATTTGGATGCCATTCTCAGGGTCTATAACCGCTACGGCAACCGCGACAACAAATACAAGGCACGGATTAAAATCCTGGTCAGAGCCTGGACACCGGAAGTTTTCGCCGAGCGCGTTGAAGCTGAATGGGCCCATCTAAAGGACAGCCCGGCAACCCTTGATGGCAGTGAAATTGAGCGGGTTAAGCGCTTTTTCACTCTACCTAGTTACAAAGCACTCGACCCTATTGACGCTGATGCCCGCTTAGCAGCATTGGCCAGTGAGAACACTGGGTTTTCCCGCTGGTTACAGCGCAATGTTCGCCCTCAGAAACAGCCTGGTTACGCTTCAGTGAGTCTCTCTCTGAAGCCCGCTGGCGTGGCGCCTGGGGATGTCACTGACCGACAGCTGGAAATTATTGCCGATCTGGCCGATCGATTCTCCTTTGGTGAAATTCGCTCCACACACAACCAAAATATTGTGCTGGCAGACGTCGCCAAAGATGACCTGTTTGAACTCTGGGAGCAGGCGACAGCCTCGGGACTAGCAACACCCAATGTGGGCACCATCACCGATATGATCTGCTGCCCTGGCGGTGACTACTGCTCGTTGGCAAACGCCAAATCTATTCCTGTAGCCGAAGCCATACAGCGCAAATTTGATGACCTGGACTATGTCTACGATCTGGGGGATTTGGAGCTCAATATCTCCGGTTGCATGAATGCCTGTGGCCATCACCATATTGGCCATATTGGCATTCTGGGTGTGGATAAGAAGGGCGAAGAGTGGTACCAAATTCAACTGGGCGGCAGCGCTAACAAAGATGCTGCGCTGGGCAAGGTACTGGGCCCATCCCTATCCCGTGATGCCGTGACCGACAGCATCGAAAAATTACTGGATGTGTACGTTGAAAATCGTCTTGAGGGCGAGGCCTTTCTGGGCACTTACCAGCGTATCGGACTAGAAAAATTTA
>JBMZST010000233.1:0-3245 GCA_049623265.1 Porticoccaceae bacterium | reverse complement strand
ATCGATCCACCCCTGTCTCCGGCGATCTTTGAAAAACGCTACAAGCGTTTTTTCGCCGACCTGCGTACGCCGTCCGGTGAATTGATCACAGTGCACTGTCCCAATACTGGTAGTATGAAAAACTGTCAGGTGGAGGGCTCAGCCTGTTGGTACTCCCTGTCGGATAACCCCAAGCGCAAATTACCTGGAACTCTGGAGATAGTGACAACCACAGAGGGACAGTTAGCAGGGGTAAATACCGCCAGGCCCAACCATCTGGTGCGCGAATTAATAGAGGCCAATCTGGTGCCGGAGCTCCAGGGCTACAGCCAGCTCCGCAGCGAAGTACGCTATGGCGAAGAAAAAAGCCGAATAGACCTGTTGCTAGAGGATCAGACGCTGGGGCAATGTTATGTGGAAGTCAAAAATGTCACCCTAGCCATGGGCGATGGCCTGGCCAGCTTCCCCGATGCAGTCACCAGCCGCGGTGCCAAACATCTGCGCGAACTTATGGCCATGGTCACCGCAGGGCACCGGGCGGTGCTGTTTTTCTGTGTTCAGCTCACCGCAGTGGAACGCATGGAAGTGGCCGCAGAGATTGACCCTCTTTACGCCGCAACTCTGGCCGAAGCAGTGGCCGCTGGTGTGGAAGTCATTGCCTGGCGTGCCAGCATTGGCCCGGATGAAATAGTACTGGACCAGCCAATCAGCTGTCTTCAAGATCTGCCAGTGCCTGAGCTCTGAGGTTTACAGGTGCTGCCGGCATAGGCTGATTGGCGGCCACATAATAGGTGTCTCCTTCCAGCCGCAACTCCACCCGCATTAGATAGTCGCCGCTACAGGGGCCGGCCAGACACTCACCGCTGTCTATTTGAAACAAAGCACCGTGGGAAGAACACTGAATCAGCGAGCCATCCAGGTCGAGAAACTTCTCGGGCATCCAGTTGAGCGGGATGCCCAGGTGAGGGCAGCTATTCCAGTAGGCATACAGCTGGTTGTCGCGGCGTATAGCAAATAAGCGGCGCTCTTCAATGCTCAGCTCAATGGCCTGCATTTCTTCCAGCTCGTCGAGCCGACAGAGTTTTACTTCCTGCGCCAGCAGTACAGAACTATCCATTTTTTAGCGCCTGAATACGCTCTTCCAGTGGCGGGTGAGTCAAAAATAGCTTGCTCGGCGTGCGTTTAGGGATACTGGAAATACCAAAGGCGGTCATGCTATCCGGCATCTGATTTTCGCTCTGAGTCTGGCTTTCCGCACGCAGTCTTTCCAGTGCGCCGACCATAGCTGAGCGCCCGGCCAGCTGGGCACCCGCGGCATCGGCGCGGAATTCTCTCTGGCGCGAAAACCACATCACAATGATTGAGGCCAGGATAGCCAAAACAATCTCCGCCAGGAGGGTGGTGATAAAGTAGCCTATGCCAAGACCCCGTTCGTTTTTCAGTATCACGCGGTCGACAAAGAAGCCAATCACTCGGGCGATAAACATAACAAAGGTATTCACCACCCCCTGTATCAGGGTCAGGGTAATCATATCACCATTGGCCACATGGCCTATTTCATGGGCCAGCACAGCGCGAGCCTCGTCCTCAGAAAACCGATCTAACAGTCCCTGACTCACACCGACCAGCGCATTGTTTCGGTTCCAGCCCGTGGCGAAAGCATTGGACTGCATGGACGGGAAAATACCTACCTCGGGCATACCTATGCCAGCTTTCTTCGACAGCGTGGTGACATTTTGCACTAGCCAGCGCTCCTGTGCTGTTTGAGGCTGCGATATCAGCCTGATACCGGTGAAGCGTTTGGCCATAAATTTTGACATCAGCAGGGAACCAAAGGCCCCCATAAAACCGAAGACAGCACAAAAAACCAGCAGAGAGCCCAGATCAAGATCCACCCCATTGTTGGCCAAAATGCTCTCAACACCCAGCAGGCGCAGGGAGATGCTGGCAACTACCAGTATTGCGATATTGGTGAGAAGAAATAGTCCGATGCGGTACATGGTAGATTCCTTTAAAAACAGAGATGACTTTAAGATGTGGCCGATTGCGGTGAATTCAACCTACCGCGCACAGATTATACGTTCTATGGCAGCATATTCGTCCAATAGATTCTTTGCTAATTGGCTACAGCAGGGGTATAAGTATGTTTTCGCCAAGACACAACTGCAGCCACAGCGATGAATGACAAGGATATTTTAACGGGCTCGACCCAGCGCCATCTGACCGATCTCTACCTGGGTCAGGCCGACACAGCTATGCTGGTGCATCGGGACCTGGTTGCGCCTCTGACTGAACTGCAACAGAGCGCCGCGGCTGCGGGCTTTGATCTTAGGCTGTGCAGTGGTTTCCGCAGCTTTGATCGCCAGCTGCATATTTGGAATGCCAAATTGTCGGGCCTGCGGCCTGTGGTCGACAAGTCCGGTGCTGCAGTAGAGCTCGATCGCCTCAGCCCCTGGCAGCAGATTCAAGCGGTTATGCGCTGGTCGGCTCTGCCGGGAGCCTCGCGACATCACTGGGGTACGGATTTTGATATTTACGACAGGGCGGCCATGCCTGCGGGCTATCAGTTGCAATTGGTTCCCGCCGAAGTTGAGGGTCAGGGCCTATTTGCCCCCATGCACAACTGGCTGGATGATAAACTCGCAGACTGGGGTTTTTACCGACCCTATGGCGCAGACACTGGTGGCATAGCGCCGGAGCGCTGGCATATTAGCTACCGGCCCCTGGCCCAGAGCTTTGCCGAGGGTTTGACCGCCGAGGTGCTGGCGCAGCGGTTGCAGGGCACTGAACTACTATTTTTGGACGTGGTGTTGGAACATCTCGATGAGATTATGCAGCGCTATATTCAGGTCGACTAAGGACTAACAGTCAATGGAATTCAATGATCCTCTGTGGGACACGATTGTCGCAGACGCTCAGCAGGCCAGTTTGGACGAACCTGCGCTGGCAGACTTCTTTCGCCAGGCCATTCTAGATCAGCCCAGCTTAGACTCGGCTATGAGCTACAACCTGGCACAGCAGCTCGCTAGTCCGGTGATGGCCGCCAGTACAGTTGCTGAGGTGATTATCGAGGCACTGCAGGCTGACAGCCGCATTGGTCAGAGCATACGCAGTGATATCAGGGCTTCTTTCGAACGCGACGCAGCCTGTGATAGCTATCTTACGCCGATCCTCTACTACAAGGGTTTTCAGGCGCTGCAGTTGCAGCGAGTGGCCCACTGGCTCTGGGGTCAGGAGCGCAAATCTCTGGCTCTGTTTGTGCAGAA
>JBMZST010000232.1:0-3247 GCA_049623265.1 Porticoccaceae bacterium | reverse complement strand
TTTACTTTCGTCTTACGAAACATAGGATTCTCCCCGATGAATGATTTTATTGTCCTAGTATTGGCCTTCTCCCGCTGGTTGCACTCACTCAAAGTGCAACTAGGCCACGATTTGTTACTTCCACCTGCTGATACTCCCCCAGCATGCTGAGAGACACAAATTAAAAAACCAAATGTATTTATAAATTTTTATTATTAATTGAAATCAGCCCAGTTATTCATAGGTGCTTGGATATAAAACGATTAAATCGCCAAAACCCACATTTTGAGATTAGCGCTCAGAGTATTCAGGGCTCTCGTTTAGGCGAGCAACCCGAGTCCGCAATTGAAATCGCAGCTACGGCAGGTTTTCGCAGGATTTTTTTTGTAGAAACCTAGTCATCGAACCTGAGCAGGCTTTTAATTAATAAGTTTTATTTTACCTGACTCGATCAGGATCCGATGGCTCTTATACAAACTACCCAGAGCCTGTTTGTATTTCTTTTTAGATACTTTAAAAGTTCGGTAAATTGCTTCTGGATCACTTTTATCCGACAGGTTCGACTCGCCTCCAACCTCCTGGAGATGACGAATTATCTGTTCACCCAGATCATGATCTCCCTGCAAGCTAGCCTGAGAGATCAATAGGTCAATTTTACCGTCAGCACGGATAGCTTTGACAAAGCCCGGCAGACGCTCGCCAATTTTGAGCGGCCGATAGGCGTCTGCGCGAAAGATAAGCCCCAGGTACTTATTATCAATCACTGCCTTGTAGCCCAACTCAGTGCGGCCTGCGATTAATAGATTAACGGCCTGGCGGCGCTTGAGCCATACAGTTTCTTCATCTAGATGGTGGCTGAGCTTGGTGGAGGCCGCTATACGATCTGAGTTTTGGTCATAGAACACATGCACCACATAGGAGTAGCCCACTTCCATAGGCTTCTGCTGCTCGTTATAGGGCACCAACAAATCTTTGGGCAAGCCCCAATCCATAAAAGCACCCGCAGAGTTAATATCCACCACTTTAAGCATCTCACAGTCGCCCACCTGCACCCTGGGGGTCTCTGTGGTTGCAATCAACATATCTTCCGAATCGAAATACAGAAAGACATCAATCCAGTCACCCATCTGGCAACCCTCAGGCACATAACGCTTCGGCAACAGAATAGTATCCAAGTCACCGCCATCCACATAGACGCCAAAGTCGACCTGCTTGACTACCTGAAGCTTGTTAAATGCACCAATCTCTGTCATATCTCTGCCTCTCAACCGGAAATAGACTAAGTTTCACGATCCCTTAGCGGAGGCGGAGTATACAGCAGTCAGAGCAGGCGCGGCAGATTTGTACCGCGCCAATCTGGTCAGAGTTAGGCAGATTGATTGTTGTCAGGGAGCTTGTATTGAGGCTGCTGCGAAGGAGCCGATGTTATCTGAGCACTGGCTTTTGCGACAAGGGCCGCCTCTACAGCGGAGACCACATCGGATACTGTGGTGAAGTCCTCTATCTCCTCATCAGTAAACTCAATGGCATATTCGTCTTCCAGGTCCATACCTATAGCCAGTTTTTCGAGGGAATCTACATTGAGGTCTTTTAGTGTCATGCCCCTATCGACATGATTGGAATTTACCGCGGGATTCTTACTAATAAACTCGCACACGGTCTTTTCAACCGCTGACTGATTGCTATCGTCCATAATACCTAGTCTCTTATTGTATTTTTGTCAGAATCCTGATTCGCACCCCGGCCCAGGCTCCTAATTCGTTTACTCCATGCGTCGAACCAAAAACGGCAATAACTGCCCCTGTAATTTAAAAGTAGTCTAGAATCGTCCTATACGCAAAACAATAAGGCTGTTACAGCCACTCAATCAGGATTTTCCCATGCATAGTCTCTCGGCGGCAGGCTTCAGAAACGTCTGGATTCTCAGTGTAAGTAGTGCTCTGGCCGGGTCTATTATTCCGCTGATGATACTGGCCGGCAGCCTGGCCGGCACCTATCTGGCACCCTCCGCAGACTGGGCTACGGCACCGATTGCGCTTATGGTCACTGGCACGGCAGTGGCAGCCATTCCAGTGACACAACTCATGCGCGCCCTGGGTCGCAAAAGGGGTCTGTTCTCGTTTATGTTTACCGCTGTAGGCGCCTGCGGCCTGGCCATCCTGGCACTACAGCTGCAGAGTTTTACCCTGTTTTGCATAACTGCTTTTATCCTGGGATTCTGTAATGCCGCCATACTGCAAACCAGGTTTGCCGCTATGGAGGCAGTGGCTGCTGAGCACAGCTCGACCGCAGCCTCTCTGGTGCTTGCCGGCGGAATTATCGCCGCCTTCGTGGGGCCCGAGTTAGCGCTTATTGGCAGAGAGTTAACCCAAGTGGAGTACCAGGGATCATTCGTACTGGCCGCCCTCTGCATACTGTTGGGGGCCCTGCTGCTGAGTTTTTATCAGCCCGCACCAATAACGGATACCATCACAGCGCCAGCCACCACAGCCACCCATCAGTTGCTGCGGAACCCTTCCCTCTGCCTGGCTATCGCCAGTGGCGCCATCGCCTATGTAGTGATGTCATTTGTGATGACTGGCACGCCTATAAGCATGCATCATTTTCACGGCCACTCGCTGGTAGACACAAAATGGGTGATTCAAAGCCATATTGCCGCTATGTTCCTACCCTCATTTTTGGCACCACTACTTTTTAGGTACATTAGCATCATAGGCATGATGATGCTGGGTCTGGCCTGCTACTGCGCTACCATCGCCATTGGCTTTTCCGATACCAGCGTCAGCGGATTTTGGTTACAGCTGGTACTGCTGGGCGTGGGCTGGAACTTTATGTTTGTGGCTGGCACCACATTGTTGCCCACCACCCACAGCGAAGCAGACCGCTTTAAGGTGCAGGGTATCAATGATTTCACTGTTTTCTCCCTGCAAGCCGTGGCGGCCCTGAGCGCAGGCTGGGTGATCAATCTAATAAGCTGGCAGCAAATGCTGCTGGGCTGCTTGCTGCCCATACTATTGATGCTGGCGATTATGCTTTGGGAGCGATCTCGGCGGCAGGATATTGGCCAAGGTGCCCAGAACTAGGAGGCAGCTCAACCTCTAGCCTCGATATATACAGCCACTGGTGCAGGTCTCTTTGATAGTGATAGAGGACAACTGAGGCAATGCAGGCTTAAGTTGCTGCCAAATCCACAGGGCGAGATTTTCACTGGTGGGATTTTCCAGACCCTTAATATCGTTGAGGTAATGGTGGTCTAGTTGCTCATAAA
>JBMZST010000231.1:0-3258 GCA_049623265.1 Porticoccaceae bacterium | reverse complement strand
CTGCGTAGGCTGCAGAGCGGTCTACCTTGGTGGGATCCTTACCAGAGAAGGCGCCGCCACCGTGGTGTGCCATACCACCGTAGGTATCTACAATGATTTTACGTCCAGTCAGACCACAGTCGCCCATGGGGCCACCAATAATAAATTGCCCAGTTGGGTTGATATGGTACTGGGTATCCGCATGCAACCATTCCTGAGGAAGTACATGATTGATGATTTCTTCGCGAACAGCTTCTTGCAGATCTGACAGGCTGATATGAGGCGCGTGCTGAGTAGACAGCACCACGGCGTCAATGGCTACAGGTTTGCCCTGATCGTAGCGCAGGGTTACCTGGCTTTTGGCGTCTGGACGCAACCATGGCAGCACGCCGTTTTTACGCAGTTGAGCCTGACGCTCTACAAGACGATGTGAGTAGAAAATCGGCGCGGGCATCAACACTTCGGTTTCATTGCTCGCATAGCCAAACATTAGGCCCTGATCGCCAGCGCCAATATCTTTATTTTCGGCTTCGTCGACACCCTGGGCGATATCTCCAGACTGTTTACCAATAGCATTGAGGACAGCACAGCTGTTGCCATCAAACCCAACGTCCGAACTGTCGTAACCAATGCCGGTGATAACATCACGCACGATCTGCTCCAGGTCAACATAGGTGTTGGTACGCACCTCACCCGCGATGATTGCCATACCAGTTTTAACCATAGTCTCTACCGCTACGCGGGAGTTCGGGTCATCTTTGATAATGGCATCTAGAACGGCATCGGAGATTTGGTCAGCCATCTTGTCTGGATGCCCCTCAGACACAGATTCAGACGTGAATAAATTGTAAGTAGACATAAAATAAACTTTCCTGTTTTTAATGTTGCCCGCCGTGATTACCCGGCGGAGTTAGTTGAAAAAAGTCAGCTCTTTAGAAACTGTCGTAGCTGAATCCGAAAACCATTGCGCTGTGCCAGATATAGGCTATTGCCCTCATCTAACCCAACCCCACTGGCCCAGCGGGTTAGTTCCTGGGGCTCAAAGCCAAGCCAGAGATCACCGCAAGCCTTTTTCACCCATTCCTGGTTGTGTGCACAGAGATCGGTTACCAGCAATACACCACCTGGATTCAGTAGTTTGGCGCAGTCGCTAATGATCTCTGAGGGCGTTGCCACATGGTGCAGTACCATATTGAGGGATATGCAATCGCTGTTGATCTGATTGCTGAGAGCAAAAGAGGTATCGCCCAGTTTAAAAGTAATATTTTTGATGCCCAGCTTTTCTGAGCTATTGCGGCAGCGATCAAGCATCTCTGCGGAATTGTCCAGTGCGGTTACCTGTTGGAAGCGGCTAGATAGTTTGGCCAAAAACTGCCCGTAACCAGGACCAATCTCAAGGGCAGACTGGTTGTTTGTCAGGCTGCTATCGAGAAAACTTTCAACACTGTCTCCATAGTCTGCCCAGCTGGCGATCAAATCCTGGTTTTCCTCAAAACGCTCAGCATTTTGATTGAAAAAAGCCACGGAAGCGGCTGAGCGCTCGTGGTTAATACTTTCCAGCCTGTTGCGCAGTCCTGGGTCCAGTGCCGCTTCGTCGATGGTATTGAACAGAGTTTGGTGTAAAGGCTGTAAGTCCGCGTCAGGGTGCGCTTCACTGCGCCTGTAAAAAATCGTTGTTCCTTCGCGACGGGTAGCCACCAGGCCGGAATTGGCCAGAATCTTGAGATGATGGCTCATAGCCGGCTGGCGGATATCAAACACCTGACACAGCTCAAGGACGCCGTAGGCATTTTGCTGCAAGACCTTCAGAATCTGCATACGCAGGGGATCGCCAGCGGCCTTACAAAGCGCTGTGATGGCATTGGTGTCAGTGGCTGACCGCGGCTGACTGTCAATGAGGCTCAGGTTATTCATGGCGCGGGACTTTAGCACAGCAGGCTCTTTATATCAAAATATTTTTATATATAGCCAGGGCTGGTACTTACCCTATATATTTTGGTACCCCCAATGAGTAGCAAATACCGAATATTGGTTTACTGCTCACTGCGTCTGCGAGACAATACGCGCTCTATAATTTCCCGTTTCAGGAGTGATATTTCATGGCCTCACGCAGAGACCTTGCCAACGCGATTCGTGCCCTCAGTATGGATGCTGTACAACAGGCTAACAGCGGACATCCCGGCGCCCCCATGGGCATGGCAGATATTGCCGAAGTCCTCTGGAACGACTACTTAAGCCACAACCCCGCCGACCCCAGCTGGGTCAACCGCGATCGATTTGTGCTGTCCAATGGCCACGGCTCTATGCTGCTGTACTCCCTGTTACACCTCAGCGGCTATGACCTTCCGATCGAAGAGATCAAAAACTTCCGCCAGTTACATTCCAAGACCCCTGGGCACCCTGAATACGGTTATGCGCCTGGTGTAGAAACTACCACCGGGCCCCTGGGTCAGGGTATTAGTAATGCGGTGGGCATGGCGCTGGCTGAAAAGGTGCTTGCAGGCCAGTTTAATCGCCCCGGGCACCCGATTGTTGACCACCATACCTATGCGTTTTTAGGTGATGGCTGTCTAATGGAGGGTATATCCCACGAGGTATGCTCGCTGGCAGGTACGCTGAAACTGGGCAAGTTAGTGGCATTCTATGATGACAATGGTATTTCGATCGATGGTGAGGTTGAAGGCTGGTTCAGTGATGACACGCCAGCTCGCTTTGAATCCTACGGTTGGCAGGTCATTCCCAATGTGGATGGCCACGACAGTGACGCGATAAAAGCGGCGATTGAGCAGGCCCGCGCTGAAACGGGCAAGCCCACGTTGATTTGCTGCAAAACCATTATTGGTTTTGGTTCGCCCAACAAGCAGGGCAAAGAAGATTGTCACGGAGCTGCGCTGGGTGTCGATGAAGTTGCTCTGACTCGCGAGCAGCTTGGATGGGAATATGGCCCCTTTGAAATTCCCGCCGACCATTACGCCGGTTGGAACGCTGTTGATAAAGGCACTGCTGCGCAGTCGGCCTGGAATGACCAACTGGCAGCCTACAGGTCCGCACATCCCGAACTGGCAGCAGAATTTGAACGCCGAGCCAAGGGTGATCTGCCGGCGGACTTCAGTGCCCAGGCGGATGCCTATATTCAAGCGTGCCAGGAAAAGATGGAAAAAGTGGCGTCGCGCAAAGCCTCGCAAAACTGTCTTAATGCCTATGGTCCCCTGTTGCCAGAACTACTGGGTGGTTCGGCGGACTTGGCCGGCTCCAATCTGACGATCTGGTCTGGCTCCA
>JBMZST010000230.1:0-3258 GCA_049623265.1 Porticoccaceae bacterium | reverse complement strand
GATGGCCTAGGCCGCATTGCCTCCGTCTACCATATACACACTGCCGGTGCAGTAGCTGCTGTCATCACTGCCCAGGAACACCATCATCTTGGCGATTTCCTCCGGCTGACCATAGCGACCCAGGGGAGTCACAGCCTCGACCATAGCGCGAAAATCTGGGGCTCCGGCCTCGGCAAAACCCTCCTCTATAGAGGTAATCATGCGCGTCTCCACGGCACCGGGATTCACTGTGTTAACACGGATATTGTGCACGCCACATTCCATGGCGGCACAGCGCATTAGCCCAATCACCGCATGTTTGCTGGCGTTGTAGCAGGCAGTATTAGGTGAGCCCTTAACCCCGGCACCAGAGGACGTCAGAATAATGCTGCCGCCGCCCTGGTCGCGCATTACCGGAATCACATAGTGCAAGCCCAGCCAGACACCGCGGACATTGACCGCAAATACCCGATCCAGATTGCTGACATCAGTACTGGCAATATCGCCAATATCACCCTCGACTCCAGCATTGGCCACAAACACATCAATGCGACCAAAGGTAGCAACACAGGCGTCGACCATGGCCTTCACCTGATCCTCCTGAGTGACATCCACAGCCATAGCAGCACAGCGGTCAGAGCCGAGCTCATCGACCAACCCCTGAGTCACTTCAGTACCCATATCCGCCATCATGACATTGGCCCCCTCAGCTACAAACTGTCGCACCGCTGCCACGCCTATACCGCCGCCAGCACCCGTAATTAGTACAACCTTTTGATCAAGCTTCATGGAACTACCTTTTAATTATTATTCTAGAAAACAGACAAGCATGTTTCTTTTCTTAGGATCATATTATCAATCGGAATCTGCTGCAACATCTTTGTTTTTGAGCATTAGCTAAGCGCAGAACGCCGCCACCCGCAGGGGTGTAAGCGCAAAGTATTGTTACTAGAGAAGTTTTATAGCCAGCCCAAACACTGAGCTGGTAAACACTGTCGCGGGAGCCAGTTACTCAATAAGATTGGCATCCTGGTAGATATCATAGAGGATTGCGGTCAGATAGGTCATAACACGCTTGGCACGCGCCTTTTTCCGTACCGACATATGGCTTAGAGCCATACCTTTCATCAGGAACTGTACCATGTCGTGGGCACCCTCAAGTCTGGCCAGGTTTTGCCAGTGAGGGAACACGGCCTTGGCGGTATCCAAAAACTGTTTCTCAAAGTCTTTTTCTACCGGTTCGATCACCTGGCGCAGCTCTGCGTCGGTACGCGATGCCGCCAGCAATTCCTGATAGGCCATAAATGAAGGCAGATTGACATACTCCCAGGCGGCCTCGACCGACTCGCGAATAACCTTATGAGTCAGACTGCGCTTAGGGTCGTCAATATCGGTCATCAGTTCACGGTACTCCTGCAAGCGCAACATATGCAGATAGTCAACCACCGCGCGCATCACCGTCATGCGAGAGGGAAAATGATGCATCATAGCGCCGCGAGAGACCCCGGCGTAATTGGCAATCAATGCAGTCGTGGTATTGGCATACCCCAACTCCAGCAGACATTGAATAGTGGCCTCCAGTATAGCCGAGCGCGTCATCGCGCTTTTTTCCGCCTGCCAGCCTTTTTCATTGCGCTGCGGGCGCTTCTTGCCTTTAGTTGCTGTCGCGGCCGATTCCTGTGCGTCCAATGAACTTATCGATTTCGCCATACCCATTTGTTTCCTATTGACTGTAATCTATATTTCCGCTGAAAAAACCAACACCAGATGGTAATTCGAACTATAGGCCAAAACGCGCACATTACAACCTATTTAAAACCAGCTCGCTTGTTTTACCCTGTACTGGCTAATATTCGCAGTCAGCCTCAGGCCTTGGCTCCTGAATAGCGCTCGATAATTTGTTTGCCCAGTGCCATCTGATGCACCTGATCTGGGCCATCAGCCTGACGACACCAGCGGGCGTAGTTATAACCCTCGGCCATGCAGTAGTCTTCGGTCATACCACCGGCACCGTGCATCTGCATAGCGCGGTCTATCACGCTCTGCATCATCACAGGTACGCTGGTTTTGGTGGCAGCGATCATATCCAGGGAAGATCGCACCCCCAGCTGGTCAATTTGATGACAGGTTTTTAACACCAGCAGGCGAGCCATTTCTATTTCAGAGAACATTCGGGAAATATCCTCGCGCACCGACTGGTGCTTACTCAGCTGACGACCAAAGGTATTGCGCGAAACTGCCCGTTTACAGGCCAGCTCGAGAGAGCGCTGTCCTATACCAATCAGTCGCATACAGTGGTGCATGCGACCGGGGCCAAGTCGCCCCTGAGCGATTTCAAAACCGCGCCCCTCACCCAGCAGTACATTCTCCAACGGCACACGGCAATCCTTAAAGCGCAATTCTGCGTGGCCAATAGGTGCATCGTCATAGCCAAAGGTTGTCAGTGGCCTGACCAGGGTCAGCCCTGGGGTATCTTTGGGCACCAGCACCTGGGTCTGTTGCAAATGGCGGTTGGCATTGTCTGGATCAGACTTACCCATCACAATCAGAATTTTAGTGCGCTCATTCATGGCACCGGTGATAAACCACTTGCGGCCATTGAGCACCCATTCATCGCCGTCTTTAACAATACTTAGCTCCACATTGGTAGCATCGCTGGAGGCCACCTGGGGCTCAGTCATGGCATAGGAAGAGCGAATCTCACCATCCAGCAAGGGCCGCAGCCATTTCTCCTGCTGGGCCTTGGTAGCGTAATTCATAAACACTTCCATATTGCCTGTATCAGGCGCATTGCAGTTAAACACCTCGGGGGACCAGATTACCCGGCCCATTAACTCACAGAGCGGGGCGTATTCAGCAAAACTGAGACCGCCGTGATCGCAGTACTCGGCATGGGATGGCGGTACAAACAGATTCCACAGACCGGCCGCCTTAGCTTTGGCCTTTAACTCATCCATCAAAGGTAGCGATGCAAAACGGTTTTCCGCCTCATGCAGCTGGCGGGCATAGTTTTCCTCATTGGGATAAATATGCTCGTCAAAAAACTGACTGAGTCGGTCCAGCATTTGCTGGGATTTGGCGCTCTGTTGGTACATAGGAAAACTCCATCAAAACCGATAAAAAGATCAGATAACAGCCATTACCACCAGGGATAAAATGACGGCATATCCTCAGAAACCTTGGCGGCAAAATTAGCCTTACGCTTATCCAAAAATGCTGCAACCCCCTCTTTGCCATCCTCTCTGCTGGTGTAAAACACCGCCAGAGACTCCACCTTGT
>JBMZST010000229.1:0-3282 GCA_049623265.1 Porticoccaceae bacterium | reverse complement strand
TTCGTTTGTACTACGCCCTGGGTGCCGGGGGCAGCTTTTACCTGGCCTGGAATCTGTGGACATTTATTGGCATTGTCGCCGGCGCCTGGTTGCCAGACCTGACTAAGCTGGGCTTGGATTTTGCCATAGCTGCGACATTTATCGCACTGGTGGTGCCCGAGATAAAATCATTGGCTACGCTGATGTCAGTGGTTGTCGCTGCAATCTCTGCACTGATCTTTAGCCTGTGGCAGATTGAAATGGGCTTGGTGTTCGCGGCACTTTTGGCTATGTTGGCCGGTTATTTCACTCAGGTTATCAGGACGGGCTCCCGATGATATTGTTGAGTATTTTGCTGCTGGCCTCTGTGACCTTTGGAACACGCTACTTATTTCTCGAGGGCAGGCTGCCTATTCGGCTCGGGCCAAATGTAAAAACTTTGCTAAGCTACAGTGGTCCGGCGGTGTTGACTGCGATCACAGCGCCGATACTTTTTGTTCATGACCAGCAGCTGGATATCTCTTTGGATAATCCCTATTTGTGGGGCGCAGTGGCAGCCATAGGCGCTGCCCATAAAACCCGCAGTGTCTACTGGACCATAGGTCTGGGTTTGCTGGTGTATATATTTGTAGCATTTTATTAGAACTATCGCTAAGTACCCACAGGTCACTAAAACAGGACTGTTTGGCGCTGAGGGGACAGCGATAGGGCGACATCATTGATACCATCGACCGATAAAAGTTAGTAGAGTGATTAGATATGATTCCAAGAAGCCTGTACGACTCCGACCATGAAATGTTTCGCGATAGCCTGCGCAAGTTTATTGAAACTGAAGCCATGCCCCACCATGAACAGTGGGAAAAAGACGGCATGGTCAGTGATGAAATTTGGTTAAAGGCCGGTGAGCAAGGGTTTTTATGCCCCATGATTCCGGAGGAATATGGTGGTTTGGCAACAGATTTTCGCTACAACTGCATCGTCAATGAAGAGATTGGCCGCTCCGGCTGCACCGGCCTTGGCTGGACATTGCACAATGATATTACGGTTCCCTATATCGTCCGCTACGGCAGCGAAGAGCAGAAGCAAAAATATCTGCCCCGCTGTATTACCGGTGAGCTGATTACAGCAATTGCCATGACCGAGCCCGGCGCCGGCTCAGATTTGCAGGGCACCAAAACCACAGCAGTACTGGATGGCGATCATTATATCCTCAATGGTTCTAAAACCTTTATTACCAATGGCCAAAAGGCTGACCTGGTTATTGTGGTAGCTAAAACTGATACCACAGCCGGAGCCAAAGGCATTAGTCTGTTTCTAGTAGAGGCCGACCTGCCGGGATTCAGTAAAGGCCAAAACCTTAATAAGCTGGGCTTAAAAGCCCAGGACACCTCTGAACTGTTTTTCCAGGATGTCAGAGTGCCCAAAGAAAACCTGCTGGGTGAAGAGGGCCGTGGTTTTGTCTACCTGATGCAGGATCTGCCCCAGGAGCGTCTGTCTATTGCAGTGGGAGCCGTTGCCAATGCCAAGGCCATTCTGGAGGCTACCATCGATTACACCAAAGAGCGCAAGGCTTTTGGCACCACCGTGGCTTCGTTCCAGAATACCCAGTTTAAATTGGCCGAGCTGTCGGCAGAGATCGACTGCGCAGAGGTCTACACCGATCGCTGTACTGAGCTGCTGCTGGAAGACAAACTGGATACGGTCACAGCGTCAAAAGCCAAGCTACTGACCACCGACCTGCAGTGCAAGGTCGCTGACGAATGTCTGCAACTACATGGCGGCTGGGGCTATATGTGGGAGTACCCCGTGTGCCGCGCCTTTGCAGATTCAAGAATTCAGCGTATCTATGGTGGCACCAATGAGATTATGAAGTTGATTATCTCGCGGGAATTGATGAAGTAAGCAGTGGCTGCGAAGTGGTGTTTGTTCTCACTTCGCAGCTGACACTGTCACCCCATTGTCTCAAACCCGGCGCAGAGTCTTCTGTGCAGAAGTTCTGTAGTACCAGTACTTTTTCTGAATGACAGGCTTAAGAATTAAGGCGGTCCAAAATCTGTTTTAGCTGATCTGCGCTGGGCCTTGTTTGGTAATCTTCGCCAATATAAAACCACTCCACAATGCCTTGGTCATCCAGCAGTATCATTGCTGGGTGGGGCAGTTCTTCATCTCTGCGGATGCCGTAGAGGTCTGTCACTTTTAGGCCTGCATCAGACAGGAACTGATAGGGTCGGTCCATGCGGTCGGCCATTTTTTGCATATCGGTGGCGTCGTCTGGGCTGATGGCCAGTACCTGATAGCCGCGCTTCTCCAGTTCGGGCAGCATGGTTTGAATATCTTGTAGGTGACCTACGCAGAACGGGCACTAGTGGCCGCGATAGAAAATCATAAGGACTTTATTGCCGCGCAGTTCTGACAGTTGTACCCAGTCGCCATTTAAAGATTGCAGGTTAAAGTCTGGTGCCGCCTTGCCTGTTTCCAGTTTGACACTGGCTACGTCGGTATAGCCGCTCCCAGAAATTATGGCTTGTTCGGGCGCTGGGGCATTGTCGCAAGCTGATAGCAGCATCAGGGCAAAGGCGATCAGGGCGCAGTGTTTTATCTTCATTATCTCCATCCTTGTTTGAGTTAATTGCTGTTTGATTAACGCTTAGTCCTTGTATGAAGGGTCGATCTTTTCTATTAGTCTAGTAAAGGCATTAAATTCCCGCTCGCCGCTGGGCCCGCCCTGGGCCTGCATGGCTAATAGCTGTTCTGATTTAGCCAGAATTTCCGGGCCTATGGGTATGCTGGGTCGGCCAGTGGAGTCTGTGGTTACCTGTACCTGACAGGCGCGCTCCATACCCCAGAGATTTTGGAAGGCTTCTGGAATAGTGCGTCCACCGGCTAACAGGCCATGGTTGCGCAGAATCATCAGGCTCTTGTCGCCCAGATTGGCTATAAGCCTAGGTTTTTCGTCCTCGTTGACAGTGATGCCTTCAAAGTCATGGTAGGCGACCTGATTGTGCAGCAGGGCTGAGTAGAAGTTGTCGGTGCGCAGCCCCTCTTGGGTGCAGGCTACGGCCATGCCGGCATTGGTGTGGGTGTGAGCTATGCACTGGATATCTGGGCGCGCGGCATGGATGGCGGTGTGAATCACAATGCCTGCCGGGTTTACGGCGTACTCTGTGTCTTCAACAATATTGCCGTCGATATCTACCTTCACCAGATTGGAGGCTGTCACCTCTTTGTAGTGCAGACCATAGGGGTTAATTAGAAAGTGGTGCTCGGGGCCTGGGACCTTGGCGGTAATATGGTTGTAGATCA
>JBMZST010000228.1:0-3300 GCA_049623265.1 Porticoccaceae bacterium | reverse complement strand
ACTTCGCCATTGCGCACCAGAGCCGCCAGTGTGGCACCGGGTGGAGACTTGATATCACCAATAGCGCGGCCTACAACCTTGGAGCTCTTTTTGTCGCCGTGTACGACTATCTCGAGAGCCTCGGCGGCGCCCCGGCGCAGTGAGTGCACGCTAACTGTGTCGCCTCTGCGCACATGAGCCAGCAGTGAGCTGGTCGTTGCTTGCTGGGGCGATATAGCAATATCAATCTCACCTCCCTGCATGAGATCCGCGTAGACCGGGTTGGAAATAAGCGTCATCACTTTCTTGGCGCCCAGCCTCTTGGCCAATAAGGAAGCCATAATATTGACTTCATCGTCATTGGTCAGAGCGAGAAAGACATCCGTCTTATCGATATTCTCATCCAATAGCAGCTCCTGATCAGTGGCTGACCCCTTTAACACCACTGCTCTGTTGAGCTTCTCCGACAGATAGGCCGCGCGCTTATCGGAGTACTCTATAATTTTAATATTGTACTCATCCTCCAGAGCCTTGGTCAGACGGAAGCCAATATTGCCACCGCCAGCAATTACCAGGCGATGATACGGCTTTTCCAGTCGACGTAGCTCCCCCATAACTTTGCGAATATTTTTCTTGGCGGCAATAAAGAAGACCTCATCGCCATCCTCTATCACTGTGTCCCCTTCGGGGAACAGCGCTCGGTCTTTGCGATAGATGGCAGCCACCCGCGCATCTACATTGGGCATATGCTCTTTTAATGTGCGCAACTCCTGGCCCACCAGCGGACTGTCCATCACTGCGCGCAACCCCACCAGTTGGATAATGCCATCAGCAAAGTCCAGTACTTGTAGAGCCCCTGGTTGCTCCACCAGCTTGCGAATATAGTCGGTCACCACCTGCTCGGGAGTAATCATCACATCCACGGGCATATGCTTGTCGTTGAACAGTAGCTTTTTGTATTTTGGATTGGTGTAGTTGGGGGCGCGAACCCGAGCGATTTTGGTGGGAGTGTGGAACAGAGAGTGGGCGACCTGACAGGCGATAATATTGATCTCGTCGCTGTTGGTCACGGCCACTAACATATCGGCGTCTTCAATACCGGCGCGAACCAATACATCGGGGTAGCAACCGGTGCCAGGCACGGTGCGAATATCCAGGCGATCCTGCAGGGCTCGCAGAGCACTGTCGTTGATATCGACAACGGTAATATCGTTGTATTCTCGGGCCAGGTTCTCTGCCAGTGTAGCGCCAACCTGTCCGGCGCCGACGATTACTATTTTCATGGTCTTTCCGAGTTGTTGTTGGCCGTCTTTTGCAGCCGCGAGTAGTAAAACCCATCGTTGCCATTGATTTCGGGAAATAACTGCCGTCCGCAATCTGTTTTGATTCCCCAGTCAGCTTCAATGGTCAGAAGCGAGGCATCGGCATTTTCCGCCAAAAACTGCCTGATTACCTGATCGTTCTCAGCGGGCAGTACCGAGCAGGTTGCATACAGTAAGATGCCGCCATCATTCAAAGTTTGCCAGAGCTGATTGACAAGTTGCAGCTGAATAGCCGACAGCTTAGCAATATCCGCAGGTTTGCGCAGTATTTTGATATCGGGGTGGCGGCGAATTACCCCAGAAGCTGAGCAGGGCGCATCGATCAATACGCGATCAAAGACCTGACCGTCCCACCACTGCTGCAGATCGCCGGCATCGGCGGCCATTACCTGGGCCTCAAGGCCCAAGCGCTGCAGGTTTTCTTCGACACGAGTCAGGCGGCGTGGTTCGAGATCTACAGCGACTAGCTTAGCCAGATCGGGCTCGGTTTCAGCAATATGACAGGTCTTTCCCCCAGGCGCACAGCAGGCATCCAGCACAGCCTGCCCCGGCTCCAGCATCAGCAGCGGAGCCGCCAGTTGTGCGGCTTCGTCCTGCACACTCAGGGCACCAGAGGCGAACTCTGGAAGCCGAGACACATCTGTCGCTGAAGCTAGCAGAATGCCTGCATTGCTGTAGGGCGTCTCAGAGCATTTGATCTCTGCATCAGCGAGCTGTGCCATATAGCTGTCGCGGGAACCGCGCAGGGCATTGACTCGCAGTGTCATCGGGGCCTGGTGATTATTGGCGGCAATAATCTGCTCAGCCTTTTCTGCTGTCCAGGCGTCTTCAATCATTTTCAGTAGCCACTTGGGATGGGCTGTTTGGAATACCGGGCTGGACTGTTGTTGATCCTGCAGGTCCTGTTGGTGACGCTGATAGTTGCGTAGCACGGCATTAACCAGGCCCTTGGCCCAACGACGGTTAAGTTTTTGGGTAGCGGCAACGGTTTCATTGAGTACCGCATGCTCAGCGATCCGCATGAACATAAGTTGATAAAGACCACAGGCCAGCAGTCCCTGTATTTCCAAGTCTTTTTCGCGCAGAGGCTTGGCTAGGAGCTGCTTGAGCAAAATGGCGATCTGCGGATACCAGCGCAGGGTGCCAAAACACATTTCTTTAAACAGCGGGCGGTCTTTTTCTGACACCCTGTCGCTGTAATCGGGCAGCAGTGCTGACAGAGACTTCCCGCGCAGTACCCCGGCAATAACCTCTGCAGCGGCAGCGCGAACATTCACTGGTTAGTCGCCCAGCCGCTGGCCGACAGCAAAGACGTCAGCGCGGGATTTTAATATTTCGCCCACCGCCATTCTCGACTTGCCCGCCAGTTGAATCTGGGTCAGTACCAGACTGCCCTGCCCACAGCGCACTAGCAAGCCGGCGTCGTCGGACTGAATGATCTCTCCAGCCATACCAGTGCTTGTTTCGGGGCCTGGCTGTGCAGCCCAGATTTTCAGCCGCTGGCCGTTTATCAGGGTATAGGCTGCGGGAAAAGGGTTAAAGGCACGGATCCGCCGATCAATAGCGATTGCCTCTGCTGACCAGTTGATCTGTGCCTCGGCTTTGTCGATCTTGCTGGCGTAGGTGCTCTGGTTATTGTCTTGGACCACAGCAACGGCCAGGCCCTTATCTAACCGGTCTAAATCATCTAAAAGCGCAGCGGCCCCCAGCTCTGCCAGCTTGTTATAGAGCGAGCCGCTGGTTTCATCAGGGGTAATGGGACAGCGGCTGGTGCTCAGCATTGCGCCGGTGTCCAGGCCAGCATCCATCTGCATAATGGTGACGCCAGACTCCTCATCCCCTGCTTCGATGGCTCTCTGGATAGGTGCCGCGCCGCGCCAACGGGGCAAAATAGAGCCATGCACATTAATACAGCCGAGACGGGGAATATCCAGCACAGCTTGGGGCAGAATAAGCCCGTAGGCCACCACCACCATAATATCGGCATCAAACTCCGCCA